>NZ_JAKKCR010000006.1:0-287689 GCF_021728015.1 Vibrio sp. G-C-1
GACCCACCTGATTCCATGCCGAACTCAGAAGTGAAACACAATAGCGCCGATGGTAGTGTGGGGTTTCCCCATGTGAGAGTAGGACATCGCCAGGCTTTAAATTAAATCTTTAGGTTGACCAACCTGGAGATATGGACGCTCACTTAGTGAGTTGACCACTGCGGAGTGGTAGTTCAGTTGGTTAGAATACCGGCCTGTCACGCCGGGGGTCGCGGGTTCGAGTCCCGTCCACTCCGCCACTTATTCGATAACCTCGCCTAGTGCGAGGTTTTTTCGAATCTGAAGTAATAAAAAGTTTTAGGGGTGTAGCTCCAATTGGCAGAGCAGCGGATTCCAAATCCGCGTGTTGGGAGTTCGAATCTCTCCACCCCTGCCATATTTGAAGCCTCAGCAGAAATGCTGGGGCTTTTTTACGTCTGTTGCTTATTCGAAGCAATGTTGTGAGCTGGAACGCCAGCCCAGTCGAATCTCCGGAGTGCCGGCTCAGTCCACCCCTGCCATATATAAGGCTCTAGACTGCGCGTCCCAGCAGAAATGCTAAAGCCTTTTTACTTTCTAAATCTAATATACGCTATTAGCAGAGCCGCGGATTCCCCGACTTACCAAAACAGCGCATGTTGTAGTCTAAACCTCTACTCCTGGCATATACGAAGCCTCAGCAGAAATGCTGAGGCTTTTTTGCATCTGTTGCTTCTAGAAGCAATGTTGGGAGAACTAGGCGAGTCCCAGGTTCAGGTTCGCCAGCCCAGTCGACTCTCCGGAGTACTGGCTCAGTTCAGTCCTACCATATTTAAGGCTCTAGACTGCGCGTCCCAGCAGAAATGCTAGAGCCTTTTTTATGCCTGTCACCTTTAATGTAACGCTAGAAGTATTAAGTGCTCCTTTAGCTCCCCCTATTTAATCGAATCGCTTAATACCTACTAAATACAACCTTGCCGTATTTAAAGGCTTAGTCGAACACTAGAGCTTTCGTTCAGCACTCATCTCGCTCCGTAGTTTCTGGTAGTGACTAAAGCTATACCTGTTAGGCCTTGAGTCTAATTATTTTTCCGGAAGGAATGCTTATACAACTGAAGTCTGTTCTAAAGTGGGTAGACTCGCTTGCGTTGCAAAAAACGAGTTCTTTGCATAGCCTCACTTCCGGAAAGATTGCTGGCTAAGAGCGTTTTATAATATCGTCGGCAGCGTGATTAAACACCATTCGTCTTCGCTTTAGTCCCGATTAAATCTAATGTTTACCCAACATAAAGGCTTTTGGTTGCTTCAATAACAGTGCAGTAAACGCCGTGGTAAGTTCTATTGTTCATGTATACCTTTCAGCTAGATTTTCAGTGAGGGAATCGGCGAATCTGACTTTCATTAGATATAAAAAAGGCCACCTAAATTAGGCAGCCTAGTTTTATATTTTTCGGTGTTAATCCAATTCTTTCTCAGCTTGTTTCGCTTTCTCTATCATTGGAGTAATTGTTGAACCTTGGACTAAGATTGAGAACACAACGACAGCGTATGTCATGACGAGGATTATCTCTTTAACATCTATTGCCTTGTCTTCAATCACCCAGATACCTGAAGGAATTGAAAGTGCCATGGCTAGAGCTAGACCACCACGCAAACCACCCCAAGTTAAGATCTTGATTGACCAAGGGTTGTAAGTTCTAAAGCGTTTGAATCCGATATAAGATAAGAAAACACTTAGGTAGCGTGCGCTTAGTACTAGAGGTACTGCGAACGCCATTAAGATCCAGTCTTCTTGGTGGAATTTGAATAGCAACATCGACATACCGATCAATAAGAACAATACGCCATTTAAGAATTCATCTATCAATTCCCAGAAGTGGTCTAGGTGATCCTCACTCTCTTTCGAGAATCCAATAAAGCGCGTCCAGTTACCAATCATGATACCTGATACCACCATTGCTAACGGTCCTGATACATGTAGGACTTCAGCAAAGGCATAACCAGCTGTCGGAATACCTATGGTTAATAGCAGCTCCATCGAGTGGTCATCGGTGTTGCTGATTAGGTAATGGAATATTAAACCTAGAACAAAGCCATAGACGATACCACCGATAGCCTCTTGGACGAATAACATGGTCACGCTACCTACAGTCGGTGCTTCTGTTCCGAACGCAATGGTAAATAGGGTAACGAAGATCACTAGGCCAAAACCATCGTTGAATAGAGATTCTCCCTCGATTTGAGTAGAGATTCGTCTGGGAGCATCGAGCTTCTTCACTATTGCTAATACAGCGATTGGATCGGTTGGAGAGATTAGAGAACCAAAAAGTAAGCAATAAATTAAGTCAAATTGAATACCGATAAACTGACAGAATCCATACAGTACAAAGCCAATAAAGAATGTCGAAAATAGTGTAGCGCCAAGAGCGAGTACCGTTATTTCCCATTTCTGATCTTTTAGATTAGGTAATTTAATCCCCAAACCACCTGCAAAGAGTAAGAACCCCAGTATTCCTTTCAGGAGGAAATCTTCAAAGTTGATACTGGCAACGGTTTCTGAGGCGATGTCAGCCAATTGGAACCAATTGTTTTGTCCCGCAATGATAATTAATAGAGATAACATCATTGAGCCAGCTGTAATGGCGATGGTTGTCTGCATTTTACCAATTTTGGTATTCACGAAAGCAATAAGCATGGCAGCTGCGGACAAGAAGCATAAGGTGTAATAGACCGACATTGGGATCCCAACATGTAACAAAGTATGAATATGAATTTTCGTTGTCTCATGCTCAAATAGCAAACATTTTTTTGTCATGACTTGGTAATCAATTTCATCTTTTAGACGTCTAGACTCCTTTTTAATGTGTGGTAGGATGGAGAGATAATTAAAGGAATGAGGTTGTACCGTGGGAAGTAATGTAAGGCAAAAGATTGACGCTCTGTTGAAGCAACGAATTTTACTGATTGATGGTGGCATGGGTACCATGATTCAGGATTATAAATTGGAAGAGCAAGACTATCGTGGTGAGCGCTTTGCTGATTGGCATAGTGATTTAAAAGGTAACAACGACCTTTTGGTACTTACACAACCTAAGCTTATCAAAGATATCCATATGGAATATTTGGAAGCCGGTGCTGATATCCTCGAGACCAATACCTTTAACTCTACAACCATCGCTATGGCCGACTACGATATGGAAAGCCTTAGCGAAGAAATTAACTTTACAGCTGCAAAATTAGCTCGTGAAGCGGCAGACGAATGGACGGCAAAGACCCCAGACAAACCTCGTTTCGTAGCGGGTGTGTTAGGTCCAACTAACCGAACTTGTTCTATCTCCCCAGACGTTAATGATCCGGGCTATCGTAATGTTAGCTTTGATGAGCTTGTTGAAGCTTACTCCGAATCGACACGAGCACTTATCAAAGGCGGCTCAGATCTTATTCTTATCGAAACTATCTTCGATACGTTAAATGCAAAAGCATGTTCTTTTGCGGTTGAATCTGTTTTTGAAGAAGTGGGTATTACTCTTCCAGTGATGATCTCCGGTACCATTACTGACGCATCAGGTCGTACGCTTTCAGGGCAAACAACAGAAGCCTTCTACAATGCCCTTCGTCATGTTAAACCTATCTCATTTGGATTGAACTGTGCATTAGGCCCTGACGAACTGCGAGAGTACGTTGGTGAGATGTCTCGTATCTCAGAATGTAACGTTTCCGCTCACCCTAACGCGGGTTTACCTAATGCATTCGGTGAGTATGACCTTTCTCCTGAAGATATGGCTGAACACGTTAAGGAATGGGCCGAGAGTGGCTTCTTGAACCTAATTGGTGGTTGTTGTGGTACGACGCCAGAACATATACGTCACATGGCTGAGGCCGTTGAAGGCGTAACTCCACGTCAATTACCTGATTTGCCAGTGTCTTGCCGTTTATCTGGCTTAGAACCATTAACGATTGCCAAAGAGTCTCTATTTGTAAACGTCGGTGAGCGTACTAACGTTACCGGCTCTGCTCGATTTAAGCGATTGATTAAAGAAGAGCTTTACGACGAAGCCTTGAGTGTTGCTCGAGAGCAAGTTGAGAACGGCGCTCAGATCATCGATATCAACATGGATGAAGGGATGCTAGACGCTGAAGCGTGTATGGTTAAATTCCTTAATCTATGTGCGTCTGAGCCAGAGATCTCGAAAGTACCAGTTATGGTCGATTCTTCAAAATGGGAAGTTATCGAAGCGGGCCTGAAATGTATTCAGGGTAAAGGCATCGTTAACTCTATCTCATTGAAGGAAGGGAAAGAAAAGTTTGTCGAGCAAGCTAAACTGGTTCGTCGTTATGGCGCAGCAGTCATTGTGATGGCGTTCGATGAACTAGGGCAGGCTGATACTCGAGAGCGTAAAGTCGAGATTTGTACCAATGCCTACAATATTCTTGTTGATGAAGTCGGTTTCCCGCCAGAAGATATTATTTTTGACCCAAACATTTTCGCAGTGGCTACTGGTATTGATGAGCATAACAACTATGCGGTCGACTTCATTGAAGCAGTAGGGGATATCAAACGCGATCTTCCGCATGCGATGATCTCGGGTGGTGTGTCGAATGTTTCATTCTCTTTCCGCGGTAATAACTACGTTCGTGAGGCAATCCACGCGGTATTCCTATATCACTGTTTTAAAAATGGTATGGATATGGGCATTGTAAATGCGGGGCAACTTGAGATTTACGACAATGTGCCTGAGGATTTGCGTGAAGCCGTTGAAGATGTGGTTCTAAACCGCCGAGACGACTCAACAGAGCGCTTGCTCGATATTGCGACTGAGTATCTAGAGCGTGCAGTGGGGAAAGTTGAAGATAAATCGGCTTTAGAGTGGCGTACTTGGCCAGTAGAAAAGCGCTTAGAACACTCTTTAGTGAAAGGTATTACCGACTTTATTGTTGAAGATACCGAAGAAGCTCGTGTTAATGCTTCTCGTCCTATCGAGGTAATTGAAGGTCCATTAATGGATGGCATGAACGTAGTTGGTGACCTCTTTGGTGAAGGTAAGATGTTCCTTCCTCAAGTGGTGAAATCTGCTCGTGTTATGAAGCAAGCGGTAGCCCATCTAGAGCCATTTATTAATGCAACCAAAGACGTTGGTGCAACTAACGGAAAAATCTTACTGGCGACCGTAAAAGGCGATGTTCACGATATTGGTAAAAACATTGTGGGCGTTGTCTTGCAGTGTAATAACTACGAAATCATCGATTTAGGCGTAATGGTTTCATGTGAAAAGATCCTTAAAGTCGCTAAAGAAGAGAACGTCGATATCATTGGCCTTTCGGGTTTGATTACTCCTTCTCTTGATGAAATGGTTCATGTGGCTAAAGAGATGGAGAGACAAGGCTTTAAACTGCCTCTTCTTATTGGCGGAGCAACCACATCTAAAGCGCATACAGCCGTTAAGATTGAACAAAACTACTCTGAACCTGTGGTCTACGTAAACAATGCCTCACGTGCTGTTGGTGTGTGTACTTCTCTACTCTCTAACGAACTGAAGCCTGCATTTGTTGAGAAGTTGGATATTGATTACGATCGCGTTCGCGATCAACACAACCGAAAAAAGCCGCGCACTAAGCCAGTCTCGCTAGAGAGAGCGCGTGCCAATAAAGTTGCTATCGATTGGAATGCGTATACTCCCCCTGCACCCGCTAAACCGGGAGTACACATCTTCAAGGACTTTGATGTGGCTACTTTACGTCAGCACATCGACTGGACCCCATTCTTTATGACGTGGTCTTTGGTTGGTAAGTACCCGGCAATTTTTGATCATGAAGAAGTAGGCGAAGAGGCGAAGCGCTTATTTAAAGACGCCAATGATTTATTAGATCGAGTACAAAGAGAGAAGTTGCTTGAAGCTCGTGGTATGTGTGCCATGTTCCCAGCGAACAGTGTTGGCGATGATATTGAAGTGTATACCGATGAATCGCGTACTGAAGTATTAAAGGTTCTGCACAACCTTCGTCAGCAAACCGAAAAGCCCAAAGGATTTAACTACTGTTTGTCAGATTACATTGCGCCAAAAGACAGCGGTAAAGCGGATTGGATTGGTGGTTTTGCAGTAACGGGTGGTATTGGTGAGCGAGAGCTGGCTGATGATTACAAAGCGAAAGGCGACGACTATAACGCGATCATGATTCAGGCGGTTGCAGACCGATTGGCTGAAGCGTTCGCTGAATACTTGCATAAAGAAGTGAGAAAGGACATTTGGGGCTACTCACCTGATGAGAATTTGTCTAACGACGATTTGATTCGAGAGAAGTACCAAGGTATTCGTCCAGCCCCGGGTTACCCTGCTTGCCCAGAGCATACAGAGAAAGGCACGTTGTGGGAGTTGATGGACGTTGAAAAAGCAATCGACATGTCGCTAACCACGAGTTACGCAATGTGGCCAGGTGCTTCTGTGTCTGGTATGTACTTCTCTCATCCTGATGCCCGATACTTTGCTATTGCACAGATTCAACAGGATCAAGTGGATAGCTATGCTGATCGTAAAGGTTGGGATATGTTGGAAGCTGAGAAGTGGTTAGGTCCAAACATTAACTAGTTTGAATCTATAACGGGTTTTGATTCGTAAAAATAAAAGGGTTGCTTAAGAGCAACCCTTTTTGTATCTGTCGTTTGGTGATTTTAAACTAATCGAGCAACCGTCGTTTTATTCAAACAGCTCTTGATGCAGCTTTTGAATCGCTAACTTGGAGACAGATTCATCAAGCAAGAAGCACAGGTTATGTGGGCTCGCTCCGTAACAAATCATACGTAGGTTGAAGTCTTCAAGCGTGCCGAATACTTGCTTCGCATAGCCTTTGCTTTCACTCATGTTATTGCCAATAAGAGCAACAAGGCATAGGTCGTGTTCAATATCCACAGAACACAGCTCTTCAAGCTCAATTCGAGCGGCTTCTGGTAGCTGAGGAGCACCACCCGATGTATCTGTTTGATCGAGAGTGAGTGAGACACTGATCTCTGAGGTAGTGATAAGATCGACAGAGATCTTATGCTTAGCGAGGATCTCGAACACTTTTGCGAGGAAGCCATAAGCATGGAACATATTGGCGCTGCGTAGCGTAACCATGGTTTGGTTGCAGCGTAGGGCAAGCGCTCTGAACAGAGGGGAGCTTTCAACTTGTTGACGAATCCATGTGCCACCGAGCTCTGGTGCTTTTGATGAGCCGACAAATACCGGAATTTGATGGCGTAGTGCCGGGACTAGAGTCGATGGGTGTAAGATCTTCGCGCCAAAGTTTGCCATTTCCGATGCTTCGCTGAAGCTGATCTCTGGGATAGGAGATGCTTTCGATGCGATACGTGGATCCGTGGTGTAGATGCCCGGAACATCAGTCCAGATTTCTAAACCAATCGCTTGTACAGATTCTGCAATCAGTGCTGCTGAGTAATCACTACCACCACGACCTAGCGTTGTGGTGTTACCTTCGCTATCGGCGCCGATAAAGCCTTGGGTAACGACAACTTGCTGCTGGCATAGTGGAATCAATTTCTGTTGCGCTAAGGCTGCAATATCTTTTAACTGTGGTTCTGCTTTGCCGAAGTCACCATTGGTGCGCATCACTTCTCTGATATCAAAACGGACAGCGGGTGTGCCACGCTCGCGAATGATTTGAGCGAGGATATGTGTCGACATCAGTTCGCCACATGCCACTAGGTGATCGGTGAGTTTGGTACTGGCTTGGAATGATGCCGCTTCGGCTGCACTCGCAATGTCATCGAGAATACAGTGCACATCTTTTTCAATGCTAATTGGGTCAGCTAGCTGATCAAGAATCGCGTTATGAATGTCAGTCAATTGCGTCAATAATTCCTGACGACGAGTTTTGTCTTGGACACCATTCGCTAGCTCAACCAGCAAGTTGGTGACGCCTGAGCACGCGCTGCTCACAACCAGTTTCGTATTCGAGTTATTTTCAATAATGGCAGCACAACGGCTCATTGCTTCAAAGTTGGCAACACTTGTTCCACCAAACTTAGCGACATTAAAAGAACCAGCTACATTAGATGCACTCACGATATATCTCCCACGACTTCCTAAAATAAAATTACTGTTGGGTAATCCAACGTCCGATGTTTTTCGAAGAGAGTATTTAGAGCAAAAAGAGAGGAATTATTAGAATAGTAACCTCAGAAGCTCTTCACCATATAGAAATGGCGACAGTTGCCGGGATTCAGCCCGCTCAACCGATAATAAAGGTCCTGCATCCTTTTATTATCTCGGCACTGCTCCCCCTTGATGCTTTGTATTGGAAATGCGGTTCCACAAAACATCTGCCTGGGCAGTGCTCCTCTTCTGCTAGATAGCCATTTCATTGAACGTGTTTGCGGTAACAATGTCAATCCGTAACTGGAGATATTTAAAAAATAATTTTAACAATTATGTGACACTGGTGTGACCTCAATACTTTTAGCTAATTGATGACGGTATCGATTTGCTTTAGGGTGGATTGTTCACAACATTAACGTAAGGGATGTACATGTCTAATTTAACACTCACTACTGCTATCGAGAGCTTTTATCCGCCACACCGAACGTTAATGGGGCCGGGGCCTTCAGACATTTCTCCTCAAGTTTTACAGGCCTTGAGCCGTCCAACTATTGGTCACCTCGACCCGTTATTTATCGCGATGATGGATGAACTGAAACAACTTCTTAAGTATGCATTCCAAACAGAGAATGAATTTACGATTGCTGTTTCTGCGCCGGGCAGCGCCGGTATGGAAACCTGTTTTGTTAACTTGATTGAGCCCGGTGAGAAGGTAATTGTTTGTCGCAATGGCGTTTTTGGTGAACGTATGCGAGAGAATGTTGTGCGCTGTGGTGGTGAAGCGATCCTTGTAGATGATGAGTGGGGCAAGCCCGTTTCCGTTGAAAAGGTCGAAAAGGCATTGGCAGAAAACCCTGATGCAGTTGCTGTCGCATTTGTGCATGCAGAGACGTCTACTGGAGCGTTATCGGATGCTCAAGCGATTTCAGCAGTCGCTCGTCAGTTTGATGCGTTGTCGATTGTGGATGCGGTGACGTCATTAGGTGGTGTGCCATTGTTGGTTGATGAATGGCAACTCGATGCGGTGTATTCAGGTAGTCAAAAGTGTCTATCTTGCGTTCCTGGCCTGTCTCCAGTGACTTTCTCTCTACGTGCGGTTGAGAAGATGAAGGCACGTCAAACTCCAGTACAAAGCTGGTTCCTAGATCAAAGCTTAGTACTGGGTTACTGGAGTGGAGAAGGCAAGCGTAGCTACCACCATACGGCACCCGTGAACAGCCTGTATGCTCTGCATGAGTCGTTGGTTTTATTGAAAAATGAAGGCCTGGATAATGCGTGGTCACGTCACCATGCGATGCACCAAGAGCTTAAAGAAGGCGTAGAAGCACTAGGATTAAAGTTTGTGGTTGATGAAGAGAGTCGTCTTCCGCAGCTCAATGCGCTTTATTTCCCTGAAGGAATTGATGAAGCCAAAATCAGAACACAACTTCTAGAAGAATATAACCTTGAAATTGGCGCAGGACTTGGTTCTTTGGCTGGCAAGGCTTGGCGTATTGGTTTAATGGGTTATGGCGCTCGAAAAGAGAATGTCGCTTTGTGCTTAAAAGCGTTGCAAGACGTTTTAAAATAGCGGTAATAAACTCAAGTTCAAAAGAAAAGCGCACGAGAGAACGTGCGCTTTTTTGTGTCTAGACTAAACGTCAATATGGTGAATTAACTCTAGATTCCGTGGCGTCATTTAGCAGAAGAAATGTTGTTTTCAGCTTCCGATATTTTCTTATATTGAACCTTGGAAAAGTCTCTATTTGGGAACAAGAAGCTCGCTTCACTACGAATTTGTTCTGCTTTACTGTGATCGCCCAATCCTTGATACGCAAGAATCAGGTTGCTGTAGAAAGCAGGCCTTGGCTTACGTTTTATGATCTCTAACGACCAATCTATATAAGGTTGGATCAAGCTAGGATCAGCTTTGTAGAGGCCGATATTTAGATAGGTGCTGTATACGTCCCAATCATAGCGATCTTTCCAGACTACAGGGTTCGTTACCTGCTTAAGAATATCCGGGTTTCTGGGTTTAGAAAGTTCAAATTGAGTCAGGACATAATTGGTATGCAGCGCGCTCAACATATAGAAACTCACCAAGATCGGAACCACCAAGCTAGACACTCTAAACAGGGTTTTACTAACGATACTAAACGGCTGTTGATAGTGACGAGAAGCTCGTTGATCGACCCAGTAAATCAAGATGATGAATGTTATCCAGTGAATCGCTGAGTGGTAAAAAGGGTACTCGAGCTGAGAATGTAAGAGTATCGGTATAAATAGCGCGAGTAGTGCTAGACGTGTTCCTTTCGCTGAGCTTGTTATGCGTGACATCACCAACACTGCAGCAATCAAGATCCCGATGATTGGTACTATTCCACCTTCAACCCCCCAAAACAGGAACTCATTGTGTGGGTGATCCATTGAAGGAAGGCCGGGATGATAACTTGGGTTGAGTTGATGCTGGCGAGCTGTGTATAGCGTGTACTCGGATTCGAACTTCCCGTAGCCATACCCTGTAAATGGCTTTTCGATCATCATGTCTAGCGCTTGTGGAAAGGTATAAGCTCGTGGGCTTTCTAAGTTAGCCCTTTTACTTGCGAGGCTATCAGTTGTACTGAGGCTGATTACCGAAAAAGCGACCACGATACCGACGAGCACTGATGCGCACCATCCGTAGAAGCGTTTCTTGGTCGAGAATTTGTATAGATAAGGCAGAATGCAGACAAACCCAATGACGGCAGCCAACCATCCGGTACGTGATGCGATGATGATCAGCAAAGGTACGGTTAAGGTCGGGGTTAGGTATAGTAAGAATGACTCGCTAATTTTGTGATTATATTTAGCGGGCTGTCTCGCTAAAAGATACGCTGAAAGCACAAAACCAGTAGCTAAAAAGCTAGCCATTACATTCGGTTGTTGGAATATCCCATAAGGTCGATTAGCCGCAGTGTTGTAACCAAATAGATTGCCGGGTTCCAGTAAGAAATATTGCACGTAACCAAAGAGTGCTTGTATAACCACAGCAAGCACAATGAACCACAACATGCGTTGCTTGTGTTTATTGCTGAACTTAAATTGCTGAAGTACGACGAATAAAGCGAAGCCCGCCCACAATCCCAGTAGCCGACCAGATGCGGCTTGAGGACAGGCGTTACTGTAGAGCGTGGGTAGCGTAAGTATCACGCAACTGATCAGCAAACCAACGGTTAACTTGGAATATTTAAGTACTCGGTTAGTCGCGAGTTGGTAGAAGCCAATTGCTAACGTAAAACTAAGAGCTAACCAAGTGGTTGGGTTAAACGATAACGCAAGGCCTGAGCCTCCAGGATTCGGCATGAAAAAATGCATGGCTAACAAGAATACAACAGCTAAAGAAGCCAGAAATGCTTTATTGAGTGGTAGCTGAGTTACCTGATTTTCTAGTTGGGTACCGCTAGTGTGTATTGTTGCCATAAATCCCTAACCTTATAAAAACAGAGCTTGTTCCTTCTGAAACAAGCTCTGTTACTTTAACATTTTTCTGTCTGCTCGCAGGGCGCTATTTTACACCTACTTCAAATTTAACATAGGCTTAAGGAAGCGAGCAGTGTGCGAACCTTCGACTAACGCCACATCTTCAGGTGTACCTTCTGCAACAATCTCACCACCACCTTGACCACCTTCTGGACCAAGGTCTAAGATCCAGTCTGCTGTTTTGACGACATCGAGGTTGTGTTCAATCACCACTACCGTATTGCCGTGATCACGCAATCTATGTAATACCGTCAATAGTTGCTGAATATCGTGGAAATGAAGACCTGTTGTTGGTTCATCAAGAATGTATAAGGTTTTTCCCGTGTCTCGTTTAGACAATTCACGCGCTAATTTAACGCGTTGCGCTTCACCACCAGATAAGGTCGTCGCTGCTTGTCCGAGGCGAATGTAGGAAAGGCCAACATCCATCAACGTTTGCAGCTTACGAGCGATAACAGGAACAGGGTTGAAGTATTCTCGAGCATCTTCTACGGTCATCTCTAGAACTTCGTCAATGGTTTTGCCTTTGTAGCGAACTTCTAAAGTTTCACGGTTATAACGCTTACCTTTACACACATCACACGGCACATACACATCTGGCAAGAAGTGCATCTCTACTTTGATGACACCGTCTCCCTGACACGCTTCACAGCGACCACCACGAACGTTAAAACTGAATCGACCTGGCTTGTAGCCACGAGATCGTGATTCTTGGGTACCGGCAAATAACTCACGAATTGGCGTGAAAATACCAGTGTAGGTTGCAGGGTTTGATCTAGGGGTGCGACCGATAGGGCTTTGATCAATATCGATCACTTTGTCGAAATGCTCTAAGCCTTTTATCTTTTTGTGCTGCGCCGGAACTGCGGTTGTTGCACCGTTTAATTGAGTGTGAGCGACTTTAAAGAAGGTGTCATTGATTAGAGTCGATTTACCTGACCCCGATACACCCGTAATACAGCTGAACAAGCCTACAGGGATCGTAGCAGTGACATTCTTTAGGTTGTTCCCAGTCGCGCCAACGATCTCGACGACCTTTTTCTTGTCGATAGGCGTTCTTTGTTTTGGTATCGCAATTTCTTTGGCGCCGCTCAGGTATTGCCCGGTTAAAGAATTCGGGTTTTCGATGATGTCTTGCATGGTGCCTTCTGCGACCACGTGTCCACCATGCACACCCGCACCTGGGCCGATATCGATAACATGGTCAGCACAACGGATTGCGTCTTCATCATGTTCAACAACAAGCACGGTATTTCCTAGATCTCTGAGGTGAACCAAAGTTTGCAGTAGACGTTCATTATCGCGCTGGTGGAGGCCAATTGATGGTTCATCGAGTACATACATAACACCCACTAAACCAGCACCAATTTGACTTGCTAGACGAATCCTTTGCGCTTCACCACCAGACAGTGTTTCTGCACTGCGTGATAAGTTCAGATAATTCAAACCAACGTTCACCAAGAAATGCAGACGATCATTGATCTCTTTCATTACTTTATCAGCGATCTGACCACGCTGGCCGCTGAGCGATAAGTTTTGGAAAAACTCTAGTGCATCAGCAATGCTGAGCTGAACGATTTCTGGCAGTGTGGTATCGCCAATGAAGACATTTCGAGCTTCTAATCTTAAGCGCGTACCATCACAGCTAGAACACGACTTCGTTGATATGTACTTGGCAAGATCTTCACGCACCGCGCTAGATTCAGTGTCGCGGTAACGGCGTTCCAGCGTATTTAAAATACCTTCAAATGGGTGACGTTTGACTCGGATATCACCACGATCATTGATGTATTTGAATTCAACTTCAGTTCTACCAGAGCCCTTGAGGATGATATCTTGAGTTTTCTTTGGTAAAGAGTTGAACGGAGCATAAAGATCAAAACCATAATGGTCTGATAGCGACGTTAGCATCTGAAAATAGTAATAATTCTTTTGATCCCAGCCTTTTATTGCACCTTCTGCAATGCTTAGGCTCTCATCTAAAATCACTCGACTTGGATCAAAATATTGTTGAACACCAAGTCCATCACAAGTACCACATGCACCTGCAGGATTGTTGAATGAGAATAGGCGCGGCTCAAGTTCTTGCATGCTGTAGCCACACTTTGGACAAGCAAAGTTAGCTGAGAACACGATCTCTTCTTGTTCTTTATCATCCATCCAACCGACAACTGCGATGCCACCAGAGAGCTCTAATGTGGTCTCGAACGATTCGGCTAAACGTTGTTGAAGATCAGGACGAACCTTGAATCTGTCTACCACAACTTCAATGGTGTGCTTCTTGTGCAGTTCCAATGTGGGTGGATCGGACAAATCACAAGTCTCGCCATCAATACGAGCTCGGATAAAGCCTTGCGCAGCGAGGTTTTCCAGTGTCTTTACATGCTCACCTTTACGTTCTTTGACGATCGGTGCCATCAGCATCATCTTTGAGCCTTCAGGCAGTTCTAATACCTTGTCGACCATTTGGCTGATGGTTTGCGCTGCGAGGGGGATATTGTGATCAGGGCAGCGTGGCTCGCCGACTCGCGCGTACAATAATCTAAGGTAGTCATAGACTTCAGTGATGGTACCGACGGTTGAACGAGGGTTGTGAGAGGTCGACTTTTGTTCTATCGAGATGGCTGGAGATAAACCTTCGATGTGGTCGACATCGGGTTTTTCCATAAGAGATAGAAATTGACGGGCGTAAGCCGACAAAGACTCAACATAACGACGTTGACCTTCCGCATAGAGAGTATCAAACGCAAGTGACGACTTTCCTGAACCTGATAAACCAGTGATAACCGTCAGCTTATCACGGGGTATGGTTAGGTTAATGTCTTTGAGGTTATGCGTACGAGCGCCTCTAATTTCTATTTTATCCATCTCAATAGACCATGTAATTTTAAGTGGCTAAAGTATTACATAGAGTGAGATTTGTGCAAAGTTTTACTGGATAAAAAAACAGTAAACAAAAAAGGGCGACTCTTTTGAGTCACCCTTGGAATCATTTAATGTGCTGTTAACTAACCGCTAATTGCTGTTAACTCAATAGCTCAATAGCTCAATAGCTCAATAGCTCAATAGTTAAGCCGATCAATAGCTAAACAGCGAGTAAGCCAAAATTAGCGATTAAGCTTCTTTTGTTGTTGAGTGCTTACCTAGCTCGATTTGTTGCTGGTCTTTTTTGTATAGGTTTTCAAAGCAGTAATTTGTTGCTTCGATGTAGCCTTCAACACTACCGCAGTCAAAACGTTGACCTTTAAATTTGTAAGCCAACACACAACCTGCTTTTGCTTGTTTTAGCAATGCATCAGTGATTTGGATTTCGCCGCCTTTGCCTGGTTCAGTCTGCTCGATAAGCTCAAAGATATCTGGAGTCAGAATGTAACGGCCAATGATTGCTAGGTTGCTTGGCGCAGTGCCTGGTTCTGGTTTTTCTACCATGTCATCAACACGGAAAAGATCATCTTTAATCATTTCGCCAGAGATAACGCCGTACTTGTGTGTTTCGTTTTCAGGTACTTCCTGTACAGCAACGATTGAGCAACGGAACTGTTTGTATAGTGCAACCATTTGAGCCAGTACGCCTTGCTGTTCGTTAACACAAAGGTCATCAGCAAGCACTACTGCAAAAGGTTCATCACCCACAAGCTCGCGACCCGTCAAGATAGCGTGGCCAAGGCCTTTCATTTCACGTTGACGAATGTACGTGAAGTTTGCTGCTTCAATCGTCTCACGGATATTGATCAGCAAATCTTCTTTATTGGTGCCGCTGATCTGGTGCTCAAGCTCATAGTTCTTATCAAAGTGGTCCATCAATGAATGCTTACCACGGCCAGTCACGATGCACATACCATCCATACCGGCTTCAATTGCTTCTTCAACGCCGTATTCAATCAGAGGTTTGTTTACGACAGGCATCATTTCTTTCGGCATTGACTTAGTTGCAGGTAAAAAACGTGTACCGTAGCCAGCTGCCGGGAAAAGGCACTTTTTGATCATGATAAGACCCTTTATCTATAATAATTATTGATTCAACCTGAATGGTTGATATTTCTGAGGGCAACTCTAGCATAAGTTATGTCGAAAATTCAGCAACAATCCGTATGGTTCACTAGAGTTTTCCTCAAAATTATCGTCAGTTTAAGAGGCTGATCAATTATGCAAGCAAGTTCTGGTTTGCCCATGCAATAGCTTGGACTCTATTCTTAACGGCTAACTTACGAAATATTTGATAAAGATGAGATTTGACGGTGAATTCGCTAATAAACAAGTCATCGGCTATTTGCGTGTTTGATGAGCCTGATTGAAGGCAGCGAATCACTTGCAGCTCTCTAATGGTTAAGTCGACATTAGTAGGGGTGGTATTGGTGCTCACGATATTTCGATAGTAGAAGAGTAATTGGCTTGCCACTTTTCTAGGTAGCCAGTTGTCTCCATTAATGACCTCTTCAAGCCCCTTCGCTATTTTGGCTTTCTCTTCAGAGTTGTAAAAGAGACCTTTTAATACGCCAAACGTAATCAACTCCGATGTGGGAAGAGCTTTGGGGACGTTGAATAGAATGATCTCATGATTTTTCCACATCACAGGTAGATTTGGATGAAGGTTGATTAATCGAGGCACCTCTTTGTAATCAACCAGTAAAATTCGGTTGCTCTGCTTTCGATCAAATAACATCAAATCGTCCGGTGTCATTTTGTAGAGAATAATAGATAAGTGCTTTTCTATCTCTTTTACATGTAGATAGGTGTCGTTTGGGTCGATGCACAGAAAATGCAAAGTGCGAGCGTATCGAGATTTTCTCATTGAAATTCCTTGTTGAACTGGGATGAGATTTCACGTTGTCATGCATGCTTTCGCTTCTCTAGCGCCTTAATGGTGACTTGCGTTGAATATCAATTATCAAAGTAAATGAGTGGTTTGTAAGTGGAGAAAAAAGCAACATCGCTCTGAATATCATGATTTGTTACGTTTTTATTCTTTGTAGTGAGGCGAGAATAGGAATGCGATTTATCACTGCAGAAAAGCATGCTATTCTTGTGCGCTAAAATTTTCTGAGACTATGAATTTAGACGGAGCAAATCATGGCTAGCCGTGGAGTTAACAAAGTTATATTAGTGGGTAACCTAGGTAATGACCCTGAAATTCGTTACATGCCCAATGGCGGTGCAGTAGCGAACATTACCATTGCAACGTCAGAGTCATGGCGTGATAAAGCAACTGGCGAACAGCGTGAAAAAACAGAATGGCACCGTGTTGCTCTGTTTGGCAAGCTGGCGGAAGTTGCTGGTGAGTACCTACGTAAAGGTTCTCAAGTTTACATTGAAGGTCAACTTCAAACGCGTAAATGGCAAGATCAAAGCGGTCAAGATCGCTACACAACAGAAGTCGTTGTTCAAGGCTTCAACGGTGTAATGCAAATGCTTGGCGGTCGTGCTCAAGGCGGTGCTCCTGCTCAAGGTGGTATGGGTAACAACCAACAGCAAGGTAGTTGGGGTCAGCCACAGCAGCCACAACAGCAGCAACAAGCACAACAACAATACAGTGCTCCAGCTCAACAGCAGCCGAAAGCACCTCAACAAGCTCCTCAGCAGGCTCAACCTCAATATAATGAGCCGCCAATGGATTTTGATGATGACATCCCATTTTAAGCCCTGTTTTTAATATATTATAAAGACAGTATTAAATTGGAAAAAGCCGCGTTTATCGCGGCTTTTTGTTACCTAGAATTCTTAACGCTTTATTTACAACGTCAATTTATAGTATAAGTAGCAATACGGTATAATGTGAGTTGAAAAGGATTTCGTTATTCATGAGATATACCCCAACACTAAAATTGAGCACTCGATTGGTCGCATTTGTCACTGTGATAGTGATCAGTGCGATGTTCATTCTTTTTATTGGTGGCACACTTTCTTTTAAGCGTATCGGACAGGAATATTTAGACCATTATTTGGTTGGTATTGTCGACGTTGTAGATAAAGAGATGGAAGATCCTGACGCCGCGTATTCGATGCAGCGTTGGATGCCTAAGATGTTGCAGGCGAGCAATATTGTTGAGATGAAACTCTCAAACCAGACTGGCATCGTTTATCGTTTCAAAGATACCTCCCCACAAATTGATCCCAATCGTCTTTATGAAAGAAGCTTCATTCTAGAGCGCAATGAAGGTTATCGAATCGAGTTTAAAGCATTGCCTCCTTATATTGGTTATAGCTACTCAATGGAAGCAATGTGGTCAATTACTTTGGCAGTTGCATTGATCCTTTTCTGTCTGGCTCGTGGTGTTCGTTGGTTGAAGGAACAGTTGATGGGTTCTGAGATCTTGGAAGAGCGAGGAAGAATGATCCTCGCAGGGCAAGTTGAGGCTCATGCAAAGGGAGATGAACTTGAATGGCCATACACGGCAAGTGAAGCCTTGGATGTCTTGATCGAAGAGCTGCAAGATGCTCGTCAAGAAAGAAGCCGCTTCGATACCTTTATTCGTACCCATACCTTCCTAGACAAACTCACAGGCACGGCAAACCGAGTCTTATTCGATAACAAGCTTGAATCGGCTTTGCATGAAAGCGGTGCTCGAGGTGGTGTGTTATTGATACGTATCGACGAATGGGAGCAAGTTCGTGATGTTAATGACAAGCAAATCACTGACGGCTTTATTATCGAAGTTGGCGAAGTATTGTCGAATATTGTTCAACGCTATCCTGATGTTATTTTTTCTCGTTATTACGATGCTGATTTTGCCGTATTTATTCCGCATCAAGGGGCTAAAGATATTGCTACCTTGGCGGCTCAGTGTTTAAGGCAGTTAGATAAACTAACCCCGCCAGAGCCTTTAGATTCTGATAATTGGTGCCATATTGGCGTAACCATGTATACCGAAGGTGAGCGTCACAGTCAGATCATGGATGAAACGGAAACAGCATTAAAGAGTGCCCAGCTGGAGCGTATTAATAACTGGAGCCGTTACCCTAAGCAGAATACAAATGAGTTGGATAGAGGCAGCGTTCGTTGGAGAACATTATTGGATAAAGCGCTGCTTCCTGAAAATTTAGTAATCTTTGCTCAGCGATGTTATCTTATGCCGGAATCTGGTCAAGCTAATGAATTACATAGAGAAATATTCACTAGAATTCAGGATCCTGATAAAGGTTTATTGAAATCGTCTCGATTTATGCCTGCGGTAGAGCAAGTGGGTTATCAAGCTCAAATGGACCAATCGGTTCTAAAGGTTTTGTTGAAATCGCTGAAAGAGTCAACTCAGCCTCTCAACTATTCGGTGAATCTGAATGTTACTCCATTTGCGAATAAACAGCATTTTAAGTGGTTTAGAAGTGAGTTGTTACAGCTCTCTGCTCAGCACCGCTCTCAGCTTGCGTTTGAGTTTCCAGAAGGGCACTTGATTGCCCATCTTGATTATATGAGACCGGTGGCAAAGATGCTGCGAGGTTTAGGGTGTAAAGTTGTGGTTGGCCAAGCTGGACGAACCATTGTTAGCACTCACTATATAAAAGACTTAAAGGTCAATTATATTAAGCTTCATCGAAGCTTAATAAAGAAAATCGATCAAAGGCATGAGAACCAACTGTTTGTCCGAAGCTTAATTGGGGCATGCGGTGACTCTCCAACTCAAGTTATTGCCGTTGGAGTCGAGACTAAACAAGAAAAGAACACCTTGATAGAGTTAGGCATTAACGGCTATCAAGGGAGATATTTCGACGAAGAACAACAAATTATCCCTTTGCCTAATCAAGCTGAAAAGGTCGCGAAAGCGGAATCTGTTGTGAAAGTTGGACGAAGAAATCGATGGCGCAAGAGTAGTAGTTAACAATGAATTTTAAAGCGATTTTAGACAAGATAAAGCCAACGAATAATAAAGGCAGCTCTCAAGTTGTCATGTTAGGCAACGATGCCATTTATATTTCATCGACAGAACAAGAACCTCAAGTAACCAGCACTCCCGTGGTTAATGGGGACTGGGAGAGTGCGCTAAAAAAATCGCTTAGCAGTGAGGCGTTTACCAGTAATAGCCTCCAGCTGATTGTCTGTGCTAACTACTACCAAACCTACCAAATTGATAAACCGGACATTCCAGAGAGTGAATGGTCGGTTGCCCTGCCTTTTTTACTCAAAGATCTTGTCTCTGAAAGAGTGACTGAAATTATCGCGAGTGCGGTCGCGTTACCGACGTCGAATAAGCTGCAAGTATATGTTCTGCCTAAAAAGCTGTTAGACAAGCTTTTGAATATTGCTAACTCGGTTCAGGTTGAATTAATAGGCGTTGCTCCTGAAGATGAAATCTGGGGTTACAGTGCTGGCGAACTGTCTAATTTCATCCTTTTGCAGCGCAGCGCCAATTCACACTTTAAGCTAGGTGCGTTTGTTGAAAATACTGTTTGCTTTCAAAGAACCATCCGTAGTGTTGTTCCACCTTTAACGGGTGTTGCATCAAGCGCTCTGCAGTTAGATGGTCTTGCTCTAGAGCTCCAACGCTCGATTGATTACCTTTCTTCTCAAATTAAAGGTACTCAACTTCATCAGTTGAAAATCTGCTGTGATGAGGAAGATGAGTCTGAGTTACAGGGCGCGTTAAATAACACATTGAGTTCGACAGTTTCTCTACTTGTTGAAGGTGAACGTGATAATTCAGAGGGCTTGTTGGTTAAGCTCGCGGCTGAAAAAGAGGCTTTTAATGTCAATCTTTACCCTGAACATCTCAAGCCTAAGAAAGAATATTTTACGCTGACCAATGTTATTGCGAGCTGGGGGCTTGTTTGTGTGCTGCTACTTGGTAGTTACTTTGTAATGCAGTATCAAGCTTCTAATCTAGATAAAGCCCTAACAGCTTTGCAACATGACTCGAACCAGCTTAACAAGCAAGTTAACCAATTGAATAGTAAGTTAACTCAGCATAAACCGTCTCCAGAGAAAGTGGCGGCAGTTGCGCGTCTCAAACGTGAGACTCAGGCTAAAAAAGAGGCTTTGAAGGCGGTAGGACAATACGACGAATCACAACAAGTCGGGTATTCTGGCGTCATGAATTCCTTAGCTAAATTAGGCCGAAATGACATCTCTCTTTCGCACATCTACATGACTCACGATACTTTAGATCTTAGTGGCTTTGCTCGTAACGCAAATGTGGTTCCTAACTGGATTGGTCAGTTTAAAAGTGAGCTTAATTTAGTTGGACGTGCTTTTGAAAAACTAAAAATTGGTCGCAATGATCAGGATGTGGTGACGTTTGAGCTAAGTACTCGCAGGGAGAGTAAATAATGCAGCAGTGGAACCAGCTCAGCGATAAGTTTCTTGCATTAAGTCAGAGAGAAAAATGGCTACTTTTCGTGTGTGGTTTTGTTGGCCTATTCATGTTGTTGTTCACCTTGTTGGTTGAGCCTGCGTATCTCGATTTACAGGCTAAAAATGCAAAGACGATGAATCTGACTCAGGCAAACCAGAGACAGCAAGGTGAGTTGCTCGTTCTTCAAGCTAAGTTAAACAAAGACCCAGACAAAGACATTAATCGAGAGTACAAAAAACTGCTGGTGGAGAGCCAAGATCTGTCACTTCAGCTTTCCCAGATTGTCGATGGACTGATCACGCCTTCTCAAATGTCTCAGCTATTGGAGAGTGTTCTTAATGCCGGAAATGGACTTAAGCTCGAATCGCTAGAGTCGTTAAAACCAGAAGCGATTTCGAATAATCAAGAGACCAGTGAATATTCAGGCTACTTTCTTCACCCTGTAAGAATGGAATTAACGGGCAGTTACTTTGATATTTCCGCTTATCTTCAAGCGCTTGAGTCTCTTCCTGTCAGTTATTACTGGCGCACATTTCAGTATTCGGTCGAAGAATACCCTAAAGCTCGACTGGTGTTTGAGGTTTACACACTAGGTACTAGACAGGAGTTTATCGGTGGTTAGAACTCTTTTGTTGTCATTACTTTTTAGTAGCCAAATGGCTTGGGCCGAACAGGATCCTACAGCACCATTAGGCTGGTTGACGCCACAACAAAAAACAACGTCAGCTAAAAAGGCGCCAACTCGTTACCGCTTACCTTCTCTAGAAAGCATTGTGTGCAAAGGCGATACACCTTGCTATGCCATTATGAATGGTCAGATTCTCGGTCAAGGAGAAACGATCAGAGGGTACCGAGTTAAGAACATAGATCCAGAATACGTCACTCTGCAGAGAAGCTCTAAGCAGTGGAAATTAGAGATGTTCTCTTTAGATGTTAAGAATAATTAAGGTTAGAGTGAAGACATGCGTAAACTTGTAGTAGCAATCCTAGTGTCATCTTTAGTCGGCTGTTCGATGGGGCATCGAGATCCCGTTGAGATCAAAGAGTCTTTAAACGAATCGATTAATGAAGCGAATAGCAAAGCGCTTCGTGATCTTCCTTCGTCGGTACAAGATGACCTGATGCCTCAGCTTAATTCGGATGCCATGTCTCCGGGTATGGAAACCGTTAAGCGTTTTCGTATTCAAGCTAAAGGTGTTGAAGCGAGAACCTTTTTTGCTAGCTTGGTAAAAGGCACTGAATACAGCGCGGCTATTCACCCTGGAGTGTCTGGAAACCTTACTCTTAATTTAACTGACGTGACGTTAGATGAAGTGTTGGCTGTTGCTCAGGATATGTATGGCTACGATATAGAAAAACGTGGCAAAGTTATTCAGATTTACCCTGCTGGTCTGCGCACGGTTACGATCCCGGTTGATTACTTACAAGTGAAGCGTTCAGGTCGCTCATTGACGACCATCACCACCGGAACGATCTCTAACTCAGATTCGAATTCATCGAGCTCTTCAAGCTCGAACTCAAACTCGTCAAATTCATCCAACTCTTCTAACTCATCGAATTCGACATCGAATGGCGGAACAGAGATTGAAACGACCTCTGAAAGTGATTTCTGGCCACAGCTTGAAGCGGCAGTTGCTCACCTCATTGGTTCTGGTGATGGGCAAAGCGTAGTGGTAACGCCACAAGCCAGCGTGATTACGGTTCGTGCTTACCCTGACGAAATTCGTGAGGTTCGAGAGTTCTTAGGCATTTCTCAGAAGCGTTTGCAGCGCCAAGTTATCTTGGAAGCCAAAATCATGGAAGTGACCTTAAGTGATGGCTATCAACAAGGCATCAACTGGACCAAGATGTTCTCGTCGAATGGTACTAACTATACGATAGGTATGGGCTCTATTGTTAAAGATGCCGCTGGTGCAATTATCCCGGGTACATTGCCAGGTATGGACCCAATCGGTGCTGCTTTAGGTGGTCAATCTAACCTTGTTGTCTCTGGTGGTAGCTTTGAAGCAGTATTGAGTTTCATGGGTACACAGGGTGACTTGAACGTCCTATCTAGCCCAAGGGTGACTGCTGCTAATAACCAAAAAGCAGTGATAAAAGTGGGTACCGACGAATACTACGTAACTGACTTATCAAGTGCAGTTGGTAGTGGTGATAACGCGAATGTGGCCCCTGAGGTTGAGTTAACTCCGTTCTTCTCTGGTATCTCTTTAGATGTGACACCTCAGATCGATGATAAAGGCAGTGTGTTCTTGCATGTCCACCCAGCCGTTATTGAGGTTGCAGAAGAGGTGAAAGAGCTTAATCTTGGTTCAACTACAGGTATTGTTTCACTTCCATTGGCAAAAAGCTCTATTCGTGAATCTGACTCAGTGATTCGTGCACAAGATGGTGATGTTGTGGTGATTGGTGGATTAATGAAATCAAACACCAGTGATATAACGTCGAAAGTCCCATTCCTTGGCGATATCCCAGCACTCGGTCATTTGTTCCGTAATACCAGTCAGTTGACGCAAAAAACTGAGCTTGTGATCTTACTAAAACCAACGATTGTTGGCGTCAACACTTGGCAAACTGAGTTAGAACGCTCTCGAGATCTGCTGCAGCAGTGGTTCCCTGATGAAGAGTAATCGCTCACTTTCTCAATGTAGATTGGCAGCATCTAACTAAGCTAGGTCACTGATGTATCAAGCTCACTTTGGTTTTGAACAACTGCCATTTACTTTAACGCCGAATACCGATTTATTTTATGGTTTAGCGCCTCATTTCGAAGCGATTCAGACGGTGATCTCAGCGTTAGAAATGGGCGAGGGCGTGATTAAGGTCACCGGAGAGGTTGGTACTGGAAAAACCATGGTTTGTCGGATGTTGGTCAATCACCTAAATGATTGTACGGCTCTTATTTACCTGCCAAACCCTGTACTTTCTGGTGCTGATTTACGCCAAGCTGTTGCGAAAGAACTGGGTTTGACTATCGATAATGAAGCAACCTTAGTTGATAACATTCAGCATAAGCTCATTGAGTTACACAACTCAGGTTTAAGAGTGGTAGCGATTCTTGATGAAGCTCAAGCTCTATCGGATGAAGCTCTCGAAACATTAAGGTTGTTCGGTAACCTTGAAACTGAAGATAAAAAACTGCTGCAAATTGTTTTATTAGGGCAGCCTGAATTGGATGTTCGATTAGAGGCTTATCACCTTAGGCAGTTTCGTCAAAGAATCACGTTTAGTTCAACACTGAGGCCGCTGACTCTCGATGAAACGGTGGCGTATATTGATAATCGGATCGCTAAATCTGGTGGCAATCCTGAATTGTTCAGTTTGAATCAAAAAAAGGCGGTTTGTCGCTCATCGTTAGGTATTCCAAGATTGATAAATCAACTATGCCATAAGGCTCTTTTGCTCTCGTTCAGTGAAGATAAGAAAAGTATCGACAACCAGCACCTGTTTTCAGCCATGCATGAAACTTACGATGTATGTAAGCCTAAATTTAAAACGCCAATATTGTGGGGTTGGAATTAATTATGAGCGCCATAAATAACGCCTTGTCTGAATTGGCAAAGAAAAAGTCAGCGACTTCGATTGAAGCAGCAATCGTACCTAAAGTAAAAACGCGTTCCCCATTGGTTTGGGTTGTTGCGGGCTTTACTTTGAGTTTAGCGATGGGCGGTTGGGCGATATCACAAGGCCCTACCGTTGAACATTCAATCTCAACTCGAGATGCACAAGTTCAGGTCTCTGTCTTAGAGAGTTCTGGAGAAATGCAAGATGTTGTTACTCAAACACTCTCATCGCCAACCAAGAAATTAGTGACGCTAGATTTAACGCCCCGTTCCGCAGAAAGCACAGTAGCGGCAAATAACGTTCAAGTTAAGCCAACGACAACGTCGAGTACTTCTAAAGCGAGAACCCCCGACGTTACGCCTAAACCGTTAAGCACGGCTAAAGCGAGTAATGCTGATATTCCAAAGCCGATTTACGTTGCTAGCGTGGCAAAAAAAGATCCGGCTCCTATCTCTAATGAGAAAGAATCTTCTGACAGTTCAGAAAATAGCGAAATGTTGATTGAGCAGGTAGAGCTAACGCCTGAGCAATTATCAGTGAATGCACAAGGGCGAGCTCAGAAAGCGCTTGATGCGAATGATCTTACTGGTGCTTTGAAAGGTTACACCGAAGCCTTGCGTTATACGCCACGAAATGAAGAGGTTCGTCAGAAACTCGCGATTCTCTATTTTGGCAAGGGTGACACTCGTAAAGCCTATGAGTTGTATCAGTCTGGTATCAAGCTCAACATCAACAGTGAAAAACTGCGATTAGGGTTAACTAAACTTCTGGTTAAAGCTAACCAAGCAGAAGCAGCTTTAAGCCCGTTAATCCACCTGCCACCAAATCCTACTCAAGATTATTTAGCTATGCGTGCGGCGTTGAGTCAAAAATCTCAGCAAGAAGACATCGCGCTCGAGAGTTACCAAAAGTTAGTCGAGGTTGATTCAGATAATGCTCGCTGGTGGCTTGGCCTTGCGATTCAACAAGAGCGTCAACTTGATTTTTCTGCTGCAAAAGAGTCATACCAAGGTGCCTTAACCAGAGTTGGAATCTCATCTCAATCGCAAAACTTTGTGCGTGACCGCTTAAAAATAATCAAAGCTTTAGAGGAGAGTGGCGATGCAAATTAGATTAAGAAAAAGGCTAGGTGATTTGCTCGTCGAAGAGGGAATCATCACTGAGGCCCAAGTTGAACAAGCTCTTTCTGCTCAAAAAAGTACCGGTCGTAAGCTAGGTGATGCGCTGATTGAACTTGGTTTCTTATCAGAACAACAGATGTTGAGTTTCTTGTCTCAGCAACTCGCTATTCCTCTCATTGATTTAAGTCGAGCCGTTGTTGATGTTGAAGCGGTACAGCTTTTACCTGAAGTGCATGCTCGTCGTCTTCGTGCATTGGTGATTGGACGCCAAGGCGATACGTTACGTGTCGCCATGAGTGATCCTGCGGACTTGTTTGCTCAGGAATCTTTGCTTGGCCAACTAGGTGACTACGCGCTTGAATTCGTTGTCGCTCAAGAAAGACAATTAGTGGATGGCTTTGATCGCTATTACCGCCGAACCAAAGAAATAGCGTCTTTCGCCGAGCAGCTTCATGCCGAACACCAAGTCAATGACGCCTTTGATTTTGATATTGCTGGTGAAGACAGTGACGAAGTTACGGTCGTTAAGCTGATCAACTCGCTATTTGAAGATGCAATCCAAGTCGGTGCATCTGATATTCATATTGAGCCAGATTCAAACGTATTGCGTCTTCGTCAGCGTATTGATGGCGTGCTGCATGAAACACTGCTGAATGAAGTCAATATTGCTTCTGCACTCGTACTGCGCTTGAAGTTAATGGCAAACCTCGATATCTCAGAGAAGCGTCTTCCTCAAGATGGTCGTTTTAACATTCGAGCCAAAGGTCAGTCTGTTGATATTCGTATGTCGACTATGCCCGTGCAACATGGTGAGTCTGTGGTTATGCGTCTTCTCAACCAATCAGCCGGCCTTCGTAAGTTAGAGGCGTCAGGTATACCAAGTGATCTGTTGGTTCGACTTCGTCAACAGTTACGCCGCCCACATGGCATGATTTTGGTCACTGGCCCGACGGGTTCAGGTAAAACAACCACCCTTTATGGTGCGCTAAGCGAATTAAACGAGCCGGGCAAAAAGATCATTACCGCGGAAGATCCGGTGGAATACCGCCTTCCTCGTGTGAACCAAGTTCAGGTAAACCCTAAGATCAATCTCGATTTCTCTACTATCCTCAGAACTTTCCTTCGTCAGGATCCCGATATCATCCTTATTGGTGAGATGCGCGACCACGAAACCGTTGAGATTGGCTTGAGAGCCGCACTGACTGGCCACTTAGTGTTAAGTACGCTGCATACCAACGATGCAGTAGACAGTGCGCTGCGTATGATGGACATGGGTGCTCCCGGTTATCTTGTGGCAAGTGCCGTGAGAGCGGTAGTGGCACAGCGATTAGTTCGTAAAGTGTGTACTGATTGTAAGGTTGAGGATGAATTGGATGAACCTCGTAAGCAGTGGTTGAGCGTACGTTTCCCTAATCAAGTGGCTGTGCCATTTATGAAAGGTCGTGGTTGCCAGAACTGTAACCTAACCGGTTATCGAGGGCGTATTGGTGTATTTGAAATGTTGGAGCTAGAGCAAGACATGATGGATGCACTCAGAGCGAATGATGCGGTTGGCTTTGCTCAAACGGCAAGGCGGTCTAAAAACTACAAACCGTTGTTGGCTTCTGCGATGGAGCTAGCTTTGCAAGGTGTCGTGAGCCTCGATGAGATCATGCACCTTGGTGAAGGCGATGCTTCCGGTGCCACTGACCCAATTTATCTGTAGGGGTAGAGCGATATGCCAACGTATCGTTATGTAGGTCGCAGTTCTGATGGCAGCCAAGTGACTGGCCAGTTAGATGCGAATAACGAAGATCTTGCCGCAGAAAGTTTGATGAGTAAGGGGATTATTCCCACCTCAATCAAACTGGGTAAAAGTGGTGGTTCAGTGCTGGATATGGATGTATCGAGTCTGTTTTCACCCAATGTTCCGCTTGAAGTCTTGGTTCTATTTTGTCGACAGTTATACAGCCTAACCAAGGCGGGTGTACCACTATTAAGGTCGATGAAAGGCCTGACCCAAAACTGTGAAAATAAGCAGTTGAAAGCAGCCTTAGAAGACGTGGTTGCTGAGTTAACCAATGGTCGTGGATTATCAGCATCAATGCAGATGCATCCCAAGGTGTTCAGTCCGCTGTTTGTCTCTATGATAGGGGTTGGTGAGAATACCGGTCGTCTAGACCAATCTTTGCTGCAATTGGCTGGATACTATGAGCAAGAAGTCGAGACTCGTAAGAGAATCAAGACTGCGATGCGTTATCCAACCTTTGTGATCAGTTTTATTTTGGTCGCGATGTTCATTCTCAATATTAAGGTTATTCCACAGTTCTCTGGTATGTTTGCGCGCTTTGGTGTCGACCTGCCGCTCCCAACTCGTATCTTGATTGGAATGTCCGAGTTCTTTGTTAATTACTGGGGCTTAATGCTCGCCGTTATCTTTGGTCTTATTTTTGCTTTTAAAGCATGGGTTAAGACAGACAAAGGATTGGAAAAGTGGGACAAGTTACGCTTAAAAATACCCGTGATTGGTGGGGTAGTGAATCGAGCGCTACTTTCGCGTTTTTCTCGTACTTTTGCCTTGATGCTAAAAGCCGGTGTACCACTGAACCAATCGCTGTCGTTGTCTGCGGAAGCGTTGGATAACCGATTCCTTGAATTGAGAGTTCAGGCGATGAAAGCCGCAATAGAAGCCGGTAGTACGGTTTCTTCAACAGCGATCAATAGCGAAATTTTCACCCCACTGGTGATACAAATGATTTCGGTGGGTGAAGAAACCGGCCGTATTGATGAGTTGCTACTTGAGGTATCCGATTTTTATGATCGAGAAGTCGATTATGACTTAAAGACCTTAACCGCAAGGATCGAACCTATTTTATTGGTGGTTGTAGCTGGTATGGTGCTGATCTTAGCTCTGGGTATTTTCCTACCTATGTGGGGAATGCTGGATGCAATCAAAGGCTAGGGAATGCTAAATAACCTACAACGCTCACGTTTTGTTATTTGGAGTGTCGTTATTCTTTTTCTTATTGTGGGGGTGCTCTCTGCCTTTAAAACGGTAGAAGAAGAAGCAACTAACACGGCATTGATCGTCGCGAGCAAGCGGATTTTAGAGCAAGCAAATTTGTTCAAACAACAGTATTTGTTATCGAGTGCTGAGCAAAACAATAGCTCGGAACATCCTAAAAGTTATAGCCGAACAGGCTGGATAATGCCGACTCAAGGAGATGAGCGAGACTGTCATTATTGGCTTGAGGAATTATACCCTCAAGAGAGCATTTTAGGGCTCAGTTCACCGAGTATTGAAGATAAAAGTGATAACATACAGTTTCATTGTCGTTATCATTATAGTGATAAGTATCAGATAGATATATTGCTCGAAAAAGAAAGATTTAGTGTAAAAGCCAATATTTTGGCTTTGTGAGAATATTGACAGTTTTTCTGTGGTTTTATACGTGTGCAAATGTATAATGCGCGTTAGCAATTAGATGAGTAGGTAGAAAATGCTTAAAAATCAAAAGGGTTTCTCCCTAGTCGAGTTGGTTATAGTGATTGTTGTCGTTGGTTTATTGGCGGTTGCTGCTTTACCTCGTTTCTTAGATGTGACGGATGCAGCCAAGAAATCAAGTATTGAAGGTGTCGCTGGTGGTTTTGCAACCGCCGTTTTGTCGGCAAGAGCACAGTGGGAAGCAGAAGCTAGGCCGTCAGAGAATATAGGTGTTGAAACATACAATACTGTAAATTATGATGGTGTTGATTTTTGGTTAACAAGATCAAAGAACAGTAACAATGTCGATACCGATTTTAGAGATGGCTACCCATGGACTCTGAACAACGATTCGAGCACTGCACCACAAGATATTTCAGATGAAACCTGTTCTGAGTTGATGGAAAACTTACTGCAAAACCCCCCTAAAGTCGGTGCGGTTTCAGATGTTGCTAGCGACTCAAATTACAAATATTCAGCGCAAGCGAATTCAGGTGATGCAACGTGTACTTACATTCAGTTAGAAGGTAATACCGAGCACCAATTTGTTTACGAAATTAAAACTGGTCGTGTGACCGTAACTTTGCAGTAAGTCTGCGTAAAATTAAACATAGAGAGAGCTTAACTATGAAAAGACAAGGCGGTTTCACCCTAATCGAACTAGTGGTTGTAATTGTTATTCTGGGTATTCTTGCTGTAACTGCGGCACCACGTTTCCTAAACTTGCAAGATGATGCGAAAGAATCTGCACTGCAAGGCTTAGCTGGAGCAATGAACGGTGCTTCGGGCATTGTATTTGGTAAGTCTGCTATTGCTGGTTTGGAGGCGAGTGCAGCTGCCTCTATCACAGAAAACAATGTAACAATCAATACTGTCCTAGGTTATCCTGAGGCATCTTCTGCTGGTATCGGTAATGCGACAGATATGGACGGTTTTGACTTCTTAGTTGGTGGTGGTACTGCTCAAGGTGCAACTATCGAATATGGTTTTACTGGTTACACAGACTTCTGTGTTCAATACACAGCTGCAACATCATCAGCTCAAGCTACAGCTCGTGTAGTGTCAAGTGCAAGCGGTACAAACTGCCAATAAGCTAATTTATTGTTAATGCGAAATGAGGCCAGCTCCTGCTGGCCTTTTTTCTATCCAAAGCTCATAAATCTCAAAACTATTCATATACATAAGATCGTAAGTTTCGTTATCTTGTATAATCAGTATTCGCTAGGCAGTTAGAGGCTCATTATGGATAACAGCCCCACATCCAAAGGCTTTACTCTGGTAGAGCTGATCATCGTTATCATTATCCTCGCCATCGTATCTATTACGGCTGTCTCACGTATGTCGGGTCGAAGTAGCTTTGAACTCTACGCTTTGCAAGATCAAGCCATCTCAGTTGTAAGGCAAGTTCAAGTCAATCGCATGCAATCAAATATTGATTCGTCATCACCTCTAGATCAAGCTAACTTTCAACTATCTGCCAATGGTAATTGCTTGGGCTCTGCTAATGCGTGCTCCTCTGATGAAAATACAGATCCAAGAAGTGATCGTGTGATGGATGACGGATACTCATTCGAATACCAGCCAAACCTCACCGAGAATATTCTTGAATTTGATCTCCTTGGTAACCCTTTATTTGCAGCTTCCGCCGGAGTAGGCATCGCAATCAGTGAACAAGGAAACACTAGTAACCGTGTTTGGGTATGTATCAATAAACAAGGGTTCGTTTCTGCTGAAATAGGAGGGTGTTGATAATGACAACCAATGCCAAAGGATTCACTTTAATAGAATCAGTGATTGTAATCGTCTTACTGGGGTTTGCGGCGCTTACACTTTCCTCTTTTTTAGCACCGCAGTCAGCTAAATCCAGTGATGCCAATTATTACAACAGAGCCTCAGCGTTAGGCGGTAGTGTTATGTCTAGATTGCTTGCTCAAAGCTATAACGATATTGATGCGTTTAATGGCGAAACCGATTTAAGTAATCTGATAAAAGATGCCTCTACTTACTCGAACTTTCAAATAGAAGTATCTATAGCGCCAGTATCAGGAGCTAGCAATAACCTTAAATCTGTCATTGTTGAAGTTACAGCGAGTACGCAACCAACAGTGAGCTTTAGTGCTTTTAAGGGGAACTACTGATGCGAATCAAAGGTTTTACATTGATCGAACTGATTTTAGCGATCGTTGTATCTAGTATTCTGTTGCTCGGTTTAGCTAATTTCACGGAAGTGGGTGTAAAAGGTTATTTTGGTACGGTAGAACGTTATCGCTTACAAACTGAAGCCAATTTTGTTATTGAAAAAATATCGCGTGAGATGAGACATGCGGTACCAAATCTATTCCCCTCAGCAGTATCTAGTGGGTGTATCTCTTTTTACCCAATCGTAGACTCTGGTTTCTATGTGGAGTCTGGGGCAGATATTAATTTTTTAGTAAGCGATTCAGGTAGTGATATTCAATCACTGCAAAATTTATCAATGGTTATCAACCCAACGCGCCCTTACGAAGAAATTAATAATATCGATAATGTATTCCCATTAACTAATGTCAGCCGAGCTACAGGTACAAATGTCTCAGGAGCTGCATTTACTTTGGTCGATCAGACTAGTGATTTGGTGGGAGGATCTGTGAGTAATAGGCATTATATTTTTGATGATGCTAACCCTGTTGAATACTGCCTTTCTGGCGATAATTTTTTAACAAGAGCCAATGGTGGAGCGCCAGTTATCATTAGTGATAAATTAAATGTTGCTCAAAGCTCCCTTTTATATTCTCCGGCTACGGTTCAGCAAAACGGAATTGTAGATCTAACCCTTACATTTACTGTTAATGATGAAACCACGATCTTTGAACAAGAAGTGCAGGTGCTCAATGTCCCGTAATTATCAACAGCGTGGTAGCGCACTTATCATAGTTATCTTTGTCATCGTTATTGTTGGGTTTCTCGCGACAAGCTTAACGCGTACCAGTTGGTCGACTCACGACACTAATACTCGTTCTGTATTGGGCACTCAGGCATGGCTGTTGAGTCATTCTGTAAATGAGTATGTGATGACTCAGTTTTATCCGAGTATTGATCTACTTGCCTCTTCTGCCGTTTCAACCGTGTGTACTAACCTAGAGCCACTTGGTGTGGTTTCTGAAGCTAAATCTTTGATATCCAGAGTACCAATGAACTGCTCTCTCAATAGTTTAGAGTGCTCAAGTCGTGGTGAACTAGGTGGTTTGGTGTTCTATGTTTTAGAGTCGTCAGTTATTTGTGGTTCGGGAATTAGTAGAGTTCAACGTAATCAAGAAGTATGGGTGAGGGAGTAATCAATTATGGATATGTTTAGCCGGATGATGAGTAGAGTATTTAAAATCTCAGTACTATTCATCGTGCTGTTTACTTCCAGTGCGCATGCTTTGACCGTATATAACCTAGCCAACAAAAATGAATTTGACGACCTATGTTCTGGCACTACATCCAAAAGTGGTGGTAACCCCAAACTGTATACTTGCAATGGGCGCTTTACTGCAAATTATGCTGATATAAGAATGAGTAACGGCGACACGTTATATGCTATTAGTGGATATGATGTTAGTAATAGCTCAATTGACCATCATTCAGGTAGTGTGACTTTAACATCATCGAATGGGGGGTTTCCAAGTAGTACATTTAATAATGTTTTCTTGAAAGGAGATATCAATGTCTATAACGGTATCTCATTTACAGACTCTATAGCTGAAGGTTTTGTAAAGACAAACTCCTACGAACCTATTGTTATCTCTAATACAGCCAATGGATATTCAACCACAGTTGAAGGGTATGTTGAAGGGTATAGCAACATTGATATAAGTTCATCCACTGTCAATGGGTATGTCAAAGGTTTAGGGTCTGGCACGGTTTTAATCCAGAGCTCTTCTACTATTGCTGATTATGTTGAAGCTAAAGATGGAAAAATTGATGTTAATTCGTCAACAGTACAAGGGGATGTGAATACTATAGGTTGGGTAGAGGTAATCATTCAAAACTCAGCAACTGTAAATGGTTCAGTGGACTCAAAAGGTACAGTAGAGGTGTTGTCTTTAGGGAGTGTCAGAGGTGATGCGTCTGCTGCTGGTAATCTATCAATTAATAATGCAACAGTACAAGGCTCCATTCGTTCTGGCAATGGTCACCTTATTTCGGTCAGTAATAATGCTACCGTTCAAGGTAATGTTGATGCTGGTGCAACCATTACTATCCAAGATTCGGATGTAGTCGGTGATGTATCTAACCGCAGCGGGAATCCAATTACGATTCAGAGCGATTCATCTATTGGTGGTAACGTTGATGCTGGTACAGCAATTACTATCCAAGATTCGGATGTAGTCGGTGATGTATCTAACCGTGGTAATAATCCTGTTAAAATTCAAAGTGATTCATTTATTGATGGGAACATTGATTCGCAAGGCGAGCTAATAATTGAAGACTCTGAGGTTCAAGGTAACATTAATAGTGCCAATTCCAATATTGAGTTAGATACTGGCGCTGAAATCCACGGCAACGCAACTGCGGCAAATAATAACTGGGCGACAATATATTTTAAAGATTATAACGATAGTGGTAGAAGTATCGTACATGGTACCTGTTTGTATCGAACGGATCCGGAAGGGGCATGTGGCCCGGTTGATCCGCCTATCAACCAAAATCCACAATTTGAATTTGGGACCTTAACCAAAGACAGCTGCCGCATTATCGAACCTGGTACTAACGATGATGCAGATAGACAAAGAGTGTCTTGCACATTGGAATTCGACAAAACTTACACTACGGTTCCTTTGGTCTTTGTTATGCCAACCATTGACGCAAGTTTATCCGTTAAGAACTCTAACAATGATGGTGGGACGACTGAGTTACCATCAACCGCTTCTGTTATTGGAACAAGTTTGACCTCTGCAACTATAGTACAAGAGATTGCACCGAGCGCTAAACGTAATACCAGTAAGATTACATACCTTGATGCTCCAATGCTGAGTGATGAAGATCTAAATTCACTTAATATCGATTATTTTGTGATTCAAGAGGGCGTTATATCTCTTGGAAATGGTAGAGGGAAAATTGTAGCTGGTTTGGTGCCTACTAAGACAGCGGCATCCCAAGTTAGTGGTGAAAGGAACAATGCAGATCTAATTGAATTTGAAGATTATGGTTTAAGTTCATTTATAAATACACCGGGGGTGTTAGTACAGCCACAAACTAAACAAAATGGTTCATCGTCTTGGTTTACTGGGATGGCAAGAGGGGTGAATACCGAGCGTTTCTATTTAGCTCTCGAAAAATCGGAAGTTATCAACAATAACGACATTAATGAACCAGAGAAAGTCGCTTTTGTTGCTGGTGAAGGTTCAGGCATTACTCAAGGTGCTCGCTTCTTTTTAGGAAGTGGAGAGACTCGAGTGACTACCACGCTCAATGAAAAAATCATTTCCCCAATAGAAATTGGTTGTATTGAGTCAACCCCCATATCTGAAGCTAACTTCGATGCTCCGCCAATTTTGGTTGCAAATAAGAACTCTAGGATTGGTAATAATGGAGGGTGGGTCCGACGCTGTGATGTAACGAAAGACGAAGTTTATTTCATTGTTGAAGAAGATATGGATAAAGACAGTGAAAGATCACATGTAGCTGAAAATGTTGGTTTTTTTATGTTTGATAGACCAAGCGAACTTGGAGTTTGTGATGGTTTTAATAACAAAAGCCCAGCTCAAACTTGGCAACGCATTGATGGAACTTTTGGAACATTTGAAGCCAATTCAACTTCATCAGTGGTTGGTTCTTTCAAAGATGGGTCTCAAAGGTATATCGGTTTTGATCAAAATGCTGTAACTGATAATACTAATGGTGCTTGTGACGGAGTGGAGTGCCACGGGTTAGAAGACTTAATGGTTCCCAAAGAATTGTTAGAGGATATACCGGATAACTTAGAAGAAAGCATAACGGTTAACTCTGGTGAAAGTATTACATTACCGATAACTTCTGGTGGTTCGGTTATTTATGAATATCAAGAGCTTAAAGTTAACGACGGTGGTGTGGTTACGATAGAAGCCGGTAAATATAAAATAGGCAAAATAACCATTAATGGTACAGGGGAAGTCTCTGTGAAGGTCGGAGATACAGTTACTATTTTCACTAACGATTTTAAGCTAAATAACGATGCCAATTTCGGTATTCCTATTGAAAACTGGACCGGTAATAACCCTAACCTAGTTGCTGATACCTATTTAAGAGTGAATGTTTTAGAACAAGCTGGATCGAATGTGGCTTTAAATACAGCTTCTGTTTTTGTTGGTTTACTTTACAGTGAACAAGACGTAAAGCTAAATTCTGGCTCTCGAGTTTATGGGGCGATTTCAGCCAAAAGCATACAGATGAATGGGAATTCACTTATCCATGCAGAAACCTCTTGTATCTTACCTAGTGATTCGTATGAAATTGAACTATCCCCTGCCTTAGATACAGGCTTGATGTGCGGAACTGATGACTATCTGCCTAATTTTACTATTTATACTAAAAGTAATGATGAATATGAAAGTTTAGTCGGGGAAATTAATATTGGTTCTGATTTTGATATTGTAGCTACCGTTGGGACAATTGTAGGCTCAAAATTTGTTTCTGATACTGCTGGTGAATTCAGCTTTAGAATTGAAGTGAATACCCCTGGAAATGTAGATATTGATACTAAATATCAGTTTGCAGCCACTCTTGATGATGATACAGACCAGCAAAAGGTTGGTGATTTTAAGTTTGTTCCCTTTGAATTTAGTGTGCCGGACCAAAGTGTTTATGCTGGACAAGTTGTAACGGATGTCACTGCAACTGTAGCTGCGTGTGATGAAAACAACGCCCCACTAGTGGTCGATTATAGTGGGACACCGTCAGTCAGCGCTATTCTTGAAAAACCCACGAAAGCTGATAACGATAGTAGTAACCTGATTAATTATGCTCCCACTTTTTCAAATGGCACTTCTACAGCCAACTTTTCTATAGATGAATCAGGCCAATTTACTGCAACCCTTACAGGTGGAGAATATGATTGTACTGGTCTAATAGGGTGCCCTGTCGATGGAAAGCTTAGCTTGACCGGTAGCTTTAATATTGACTCAAGACCTTGGAAAATTGCTATTTGTGATGTGTCAGGAGTCGTTGGCGACAAATTAAACCCAGCATCCACAAAAGAATATGGCAGCTACTTCATTCCTTCAGGCGAAGAGTTTGAGGTTATTGTTAAACCTATTCTTCACCCTGATTATTATGGTTCAGGTAGTGTGCCAAGTGATGAGTGTGATTTTACGACAACCAATTATTATTATGTTGCAGATAATAACTCAGCACCGCTGAATGTGAGCTTTGATATTGGATACCCAACGGGGGGAGATATTAGTAATTTAGCTGATCAAGATAATCATAATTACTATACAACTTATTCATTTCAACAGAGCGATATTAGTGAGGGTGTCATGCAAAAGACACTTATCTTTACGTGGAATGAAGTAGGCGCAATATCTATGTTCACCAATGCGGATTATCTAGGTCATTCTATTGAGGAGGATGACCAAGTCATTGGTCGTTTTTACCCTAAGTACTTCTCAGTGACGGGAGTTAATACCTGGGATTACCCTGGTTTCGGACGTTCAGAGCAAAGTTATGCCTATATGAATCAACCATTCGAAGGGGTTGAATTCGAAGTTATAGCATTAAATGCTAATGAGGACGATGTTGTCAATTATGCTCGTTTTCCTGCCGATGACGGCTTAAATGCAGACTTTTCGCTATATGAACCAAATAACATTGATTACGATGGACGCTTTTTCTCACCTGAATTTTCAGGAACGTGGCGTGAAGAGAGTGGTAGTAGTATCGGAACATTCAGTTTTAGTGACTCTGCCCCATCTACCACTTGTTCAGATGAGTTATGTTGGAGCAAAGCAAGCGTTGGTTCTTCTTACGAAGATGGTCCCTTAAATCAAGGGGGAGATGTAACCAGTATTTCTTTGACTGCCGAAGGAGTAAGTAACTCAGACCCTATTGCCTATATTGATGATGAATCTCGCAAGTTATCGACACAGCCAGAATTACTATTCGGGCGTATTCAGTTGGATAGCATTGGGGGGAATACAGAAGAAGAACTGACTATTCCGCTACGAGTTGAATTTTGGAATGGTAGTAGGTTTATTGTGAATACTGACGATGACTTTACTAACATTACAGGTTCAGAAAGTGATGAAGTGGTTATTTGGTCTGAAGGTGGAGCTATAACTACCACTGTCACTTTAGACGATGGTGGTGATGTATCTAATGGTCAATCAAGAAACATCACAGCTGAACAAGCTCCAGGTACCGTTATCCGTGAGCAAGTCCAGTTATGGCAAGATATGACTGATACACCATGGTTAAGGTATAACTGGAATTCTGAACTTTCTGGAGAAGAAGATCCTTCAACTGTTGTCACATTCGGTATCTACCGCGGTAACGATCGAGTGATCTACCGAGGTGAAAGTGGTTTAACAGGTCAGTAAAAATATAATTTTTGCCCCTTAAGTTAGGAATCTGTAAGAAATTGCGGGTTTCAGTCCATGTTTATACTTCAATGCCTTGCCGTGACAGCAAGGCATTGGTACATTTAGTGCAATTTTTGTCTTCTAATTCTTGCAGGATGAGCGAAGAATATGTTTAAAAAACTTCGTGGCATGTTTTCAAACGACCTATCGATTGATTTAGGTACAGCCAATACCCTTATATATGTAAAAGGCCAAGGCATTGTTCTTGATGAGCCTTCCGTTGTCGCTATTCGCCAAGATCGTACGGGGTCTGCAAAGAGTGTAGCTGCTGTTGGTCACGCTGCTAAGCAAATGCTTGGTCGTACGCCTGGTAACATTTCAGCGATCCGTCCAATGAAAGACGGTGTAATTGCTGACTTTTACGTAACCGAAAAAATGCTTCAGCACTTTATTAAGCAAGTGCATGACAACAGTGTGCTTAAACCAAGCCCTCGTGTTTTGGTTTGTGTACCTTGTGGTTCAACTCAGGTTGAGCGTCGTGCTATCCGTGAATCAGCGCTAGGTGCTGGTGCTCGTGAGGTTTACCTAATCGATGAGCCTATGGCTGCTGCGATTGGTGCTGGCCTACGTGTATCTGAGCCAACGGGTTCAATGGTTGTTGATATCGGTGGTGGTACGACTGAAGTTGCGGTTATCTCACTAAACGGTGTGGTTTACTCGTCTTCTGTACGTATCGGTGGTGACCGTTTTGATGAAGCGATCATCAACTACGTTCGTCGTAACTACGGTAGCTTGATCGGTGAAGCGACAGCAGAGAAGATCAAACACGAAATCGGTTCAGCTTACCCTGGTGATGAAGTCAATGAGATCGAAGTACGTGGTCGTAACCTTGCTGAAGGTGTTCCTCGTAGCTTTAGCTTAAACTCAAACGAAATCCTAGAAGCGCTTCAAGAACCGCTATCAGGTATTGTATCTGCAGTAATGGTTGCACTAGAACAGTGTCCACCAGAGCTGGCTTCTGATATTTCAGAAAACGGTATGGTACTAACGGGTGGTGGTGCACTGCTTAAAGATATTGATCGTCTGCTAACAGAAGAAACGGGTATCCCTGTTGTTGTGGCAGAAGAGCCATTAACGTGTGTTGCTCTAGGTGGCGGTAAAGCTCTAGAGATGATCGACATGCACGGCGGCGACCTGTTCAGCGAAGAATAATATCTAGTGTTAGGCTCTTTTCTTATCTAGTTTTATGTAAAGAGCCTAGGACCTTGTCTATAGGATCAAATGTAGCTCTAGGACCAAATATAGAATGAAGCCAATTTTTGGTAGAGGTCCCTCTCTACAATTGCGCCTGTTTTTTGCTGTAATTTTATCAGCCAGCCTTATGCTGGCTGATAGTCGTTTAGATGCTTTCTCAAATGTACGCTATCTATTGAACAGCATGGTTGCACCTATTCAATATGCAGCCAACTTACCTCGTACTATGTTCGATGGTGTCTATGACCGTTTTAGTACTCGTAAAGGCCTAATCGAATCCAACCATAATATTAAACGAGAAGTCTTGCGTCTGAAGAGCGAGCTGATTCTGCTTGAGCAATACCAAGAAGAAAACAAGCGCCTCCGTAAGTTGTTAGGATCTCCATTTATCCGTGATGAGAAGAAAGTCGTCACAGAAGTTATGGCGGTAGACACTTCACCATATCGTCATCAAGTTGTGATCGACAAAGGCCAGATTGATGGGGTGTATGAAGGTCAACCGGTGATCAACGAAAAAGGCATTGTCGGCCAAGTGACTTTTGTTGCTGCTCACAATAGTCGTGTTCTGTTACTGACTGACGCAAACAACGCAATTCCTGTTCAGGTTATTCGTAACGATATTCGAGTGATCGCTTCGGGCAATGGCATGATTGATGAGATCCAGCTAGAGCACATTCCAACCAGTACCGATATACAAGAAGAAGATCTATTGGTGACATCTGGACTCGGTGGAGTATATCCAGAAGGTTATCCAGTCGCCTACGTTACTGCCGTTGATTACGACCCGAAACGTGAGTTTGCCGTTATCAAAGCGGAGCCTGTGGTTGAGTTCGATAAGCTCAGATACTTGCTGCTAGTATGGCCTGATGAAAACAAACAGATGCAAGCGGATCAATCCAGCATAGAACAAGCATTGTTAGAGGGTGAAGATGGCCAATAGCGTTTTAAGAAGCAAGGTAGTCATTGGCTGCTCATTTTTAGTAGCCCTTATTCTGCAAACGATTCCTTGGCCTGGTAGCTTGGATCTATTTAGACCATCTTGGTTGCTACTGGTTACCTGTTACTGGGTTTTGGCTCTACCTCACCGTGTTAACGTGGGTAGCGCTTTGATTCTTGGCTTATTGTGGGATCTGTTGATAGGCTCGACGTTAGGTATTCGGGGCATGATGATGGCAATCGTTATGTACATTATTGCGATGAATTTCCTAGTCATTCGTAACATGGCGCTATGGCAACAAGCGATGATTATTGCCGCGTTAACGGTATTGTTTGAGGTGTTGATCTTCTTTGGTGAATATTTGATCCAAGATGTCGTTTTCAATCCATTATCGTTATGGAGCGCATTGATAAACTGTATACTTTGGCCTTGGATGTTTCTATTAATGAGACGCGTACGTCGTCATTGGCATGTAAGGTAGAGTGACAATGGAAAAGAAGCATTTAGTTTTGGCATCCGGTTCACCACGCCGCAAAGAACTGCTATCTCAACTTGGTTATGAGTTTTCTGTCCTTGTAACTGATGTTGAAGAGTGTAAACACGCCCAAGAAACCGCCGAAGAGTACGTTAAGCGACTATCTTTAGATAAAGCCTTAGCTGCGTTGTCTTTATTGAAAGATAACCCTTCTGAAAAGCAGCATGTCGTTCCTAGTTCTGATAATGTAGTTTCTAGTGTTGATAATGTAGCTGTTGGCTCTGGCATCGTAGCTGTTGGCTCTGATGCTATTTCTCTTGATTCTGAAACAGTCGTTCTTGGTTCTGACACAGTCGTCGTAAGCCAAGGGCAAGTGCTCGAGAAACCCACCGATTTTGCCGACTCTAAGCGCCAACTTACTCAGTTGGCAAACGAGCGTCACCAAGTGATGACGGCGGTTTCTGTGGTTTCAGAAGAAAAACAAAGAACAGAAATCATTATTACCGACGTATGGTTTAAACCCCTCAGTGAACAAGAAATAGAACAATACTGGCAAACAGGGGAGCCATGCGATAAAGCCGGTAGCTATGGGATCCAAGGTTTGGGTGGGCGCTTTGTTACCCGAATCGAAGGTAGTTATTACGCCGTTGTCGGCTTGCCTTTATATGAAACGGACCAGCTACTGCAAGAATTCTTATAATTACTAATCTGAGGTGCACCATGAGTGCTGAATTGTTGCTGAACGTGACCCCGAGTGAAACTCGCGTGGCCATGATTGAAGGGGGGGCTCTTCAAGAGATCCATGTCGAACGAGATGCTCGACGCGGTATCGTAGGAAATATCTATAAAGGACGTGTAAGCCGTGTTCTTCCGGGAATGCAGGCGGCTTTTGTGGATATAGGCCTTGAGAAAGCAGCTTTTCTACACGCCTCTGATATTGTTCCACACACTGAATGTGTCGCTGAAAACGAAAAGAAGCAATTTCAGGTTCGTGACATTTCTGAGCTTGTTCGCCAAGGACAAGACATTGTGGTTCAAGTCGTCAAAGATCCTCTTGGTACCAAAGGTGCCCGCTTAACGACTGATATTACTTTACCGTCTCGTTATTTGGTCTTTATGCCGGGTGCAAGCCATGTGGGCGTATCTCAACGTATCGACAGTGAGTCTGAACGTAACCGCCTTAAAAAAGTGGTGTCTCGTTACTGTGACGAACACGGTGGCTTTATTATCCGTACTGCAGCTGAAGGCGCAGACTCGAATGAGTTGGCACAAGATGCGGCATTCTTGAAGCGATTATGGCTCAAAGTGTTAGAGCGCCGTGGTAAACATAAAGCTCGTACTCGTCTATACGGTGAACTTTGCCTAAGCCAGCGTATCTTACGTGACTTTGTGGGTACTGAGTTGAGCCGAATCCAGGTCGATTCGCGTTTAGAATATGAAAACCTAAAAGAATTTACTTCTGAGTACGTGCCAGAGCTGACTGAAAAGCTTGAGTTGTATGAAGGCGACAAGCCTATCTTTGATATGTACGATACCGAGAACGAAGTTCAACGCTCTTTGGATCGTAAAGTCGAATTGAAGTCTGGTGGGTATCTGATTATCGACCAAACGGAAGCGATGACGACCGTCGACATCAACACCGGTGCCTTTGTCGGTCGTCGTAATCTAGAAGAGACGATTTTCAACACCAACGTAGAAGCGACGCAAGCCATTGCTCGTCAGCTGCGTTTGCGTAACTTAGGTGGCATCATCATTATCGACTTTATCGATATGCTGTCTGAGGAACATCGTAAGCGAGTACTAACTTCTTTAGAGGCGGCACTAGACAAAGATCGTGTGAAAACCAATATCAATGGCTTCACACAGCTTGGCTTGGTTGAGATGACGCGTAAACGTACTCGTGAAAGTATTGAGCATATTCTGTGTTCGAGTTGTCCTGCCTGTGAAGGGCGTGGCAGTGTGAAGACAGTTGAAACCGTTTGTTATGAAATCCTTCGAGAGATCACACGAGTGAATCGTGCGTATGACGCTGATAAGTTTGTGGTCTATGCGGCAGCTGCCGTTGCCGAAGCACTAGAGGGCGATGAGTCACATGCGCTTGCGGAGCTTGAAGTGTTTATTGGTAAACAAGTTAAAATCCAAGCTGAGCCTCTGTACATACAAGAGCAGTTTGATGTTGTTATGATGTAATGGATATTTTGTGAGTTCAAGCGTTACTCTGATTCTTCGTGCATGTCTATGGTTAGTGGTTACTCTCTTAGTAACGCTAGCCATTGCTGTTACTACACTGCGTGTAGCCTTACCCAATTTAAATAAGTATCAATCTGAAATTGAGCTTTGGGTAAACCAACATTCCGGTTTTGAGTTTTCTATTCAAGATGTGGGCGGTTTTTGGCGTAACACTCACCCTTCTGTTGCTCTACAAGGCGTTAAAGCCAGCCTCCCAAATGCAGAAGATGTGACCTTCTCTGTTGAGCGTGTTGAAGTCGAGTTTGATTTGATTCAATCGCTTGTTCAGATGCGTCCAGTTGTGGCCGATCTGGTCATGAATCAAATGTATCTTGATATTCGCTCAATTGATCTGTTTGCTGGGAAAAACGGTACAGACGAACCTAAAGACCCCGGCTCTTCGAAGCGAGTGATGAAAGAGCTGGATAATTTACTATTGAAAACTTTGGTGGATGTGACCGCTAAAGATTCTTCACTTCTCTATCGCTCAGTTTCGGGCGAAGATCGTCAGCTCGATATCGACATTTTAAAATGGCAAAACACAGATAAACATCACCTTGCTGAAGGGGTTGTTAGCATTAAAGACGCCAATCTTAACTCGTTGTCAGTAAGTGCTAACTTTATCGATGGTGGCTCATTAACCGATGTAACCGGTGAGTTCTATGTGAGTGCAGATAACATCTCGGTTAAACCATGGCTAACCCGTTACATGCAGGCTGAGTCTGGTGTTGAAACCGGTACAGTGAGTTTGAATAGCTGGCTGACCTTGAGAAACAGCAAACCAGTGAGTGCGTATGTTGAGGTGTTACCTTCTGAATTGACTTGGAACGAAGATGGCCAACATGATCTGATGCTTGAGTCAGGGGTGTTTAAGTTGTCTCCAATTGATGATGGATGGCAAGTGAATGGTCACTCACTTAATCTTAGAACGGATGATAGGCCTTGGCCTGAGTTAGATGTTGCCTTCAAGTGGAATAAAGGCCCGTGGGAACTTAATGTTTCTGAGCTTGATGTAGAAACTATTACCCCGTTAATCAAGTTGCTGCCAGATTCTGCGCAATCAACCAAAATGATCAATTCGTTGAAGCCTGGTGGCTCCGTTTCTGATATTCGGGTCTCAATGGATTCTGGCATCGAAAGCTTACGTTATTCAGCGAGTTTTAGTGATCTTGCCATTGAGCAATGGGAGTTGGTTCCGGGCTTTAGCCAAGTTTCAGGCAGTGTGTTTGGCTCGGCGTCACAAGCGAAAGCTAGCCTTCATGTGATTGATGATGTGTTTCCTTATGGTGATGTATTCCAAGCCCCTTTGAATATCAAACAAGGTCAGGTTGACATTGTTTGGCAGCAAGATGAAAGCGGTTGGAAGCTTTGGTCCGATAAAATCACAGCAGCCACGCCAGATTTACAAGTACTAGGCGCATTTCGCTTGGACTTCCCGAATGATGCAAGCCCATACCTGTCTTTTTACGGTGAAGCGGACGCTTACAATGTCGGCGAAACATGGCGTTACTTACCGACATTAGCGCTTGGCCAAGATTTAACTGATTACCTTTCTACTGCGATTCAAGCAGGTAAAGCGGACACTGTTAAGTTACTTTGGCATGGTGAATTAGCCCAGTACCCCTACACCAATCACGATGGTATTTTCCAAGTTTGGGTTGGGTTAGAGAACGCTAAGTTCAGTTTTGATACCGGTTGGCCACTGATTACTGATCTACAACTTGATCTGTTGTTTGAAAATGATGCGATGCATCTTGATTCTCGTTCCGCTCAATTGATGGATGTGACGGCAGACCGAATCACAGGACGCATTCCTTATTTAGGGGAAGGCGGCCATATTGAAATTGAAGCTAAAGCGACGGCGTCAGGTAATGCGGTTCGTGATTACATGACGGCTTCACCGTTGGTTGATTCTGTGGGTGCTGCCCTAACCGCGCTGCAAGTGAGTGGTGATGTATCGTCTGAATTCCAACTCAATATTCCTTTTGATTCCGAAAAAGAGCCAAGAGCATGGGGTTATGCTGATCTCAAAGATAACCATGTAGAGATTGAAGCGCCGCCAATGGTGCTTGAAAATACCACTGGGCGTATTGAATTTGATAATGATGTGATTACGGCCAACGGTCTCGCTGCCGATTTATTAAAGCAAGGTATTTCTGTCGATTTTAAGGGCTTAAATGATGGCCCAGGTTATGCCGTTGATATTGATGTATTGGGCGATTGGGACGTTAAGCCTTTAGAACCATATATTGGTGAACAGTGGATGAGTCGCTTGTCAGGTCATGCGCAATGGCAAAGCCAGATTGAAATTCAACTTAACGATATCGGTTTTAGCTACCAGTTAGACTTACAGTCAGATCTTAAATATTTAGCCAGTGATTACCCGTATCCATTGGCTAAAAAATCCTTGGAGAGCGGCTCTGCTCGACTACAAGCATCAGGTAATCAAGAAGCTATTACCGCGCGTCTACAACTGCCGAACACTAAATACCAAGCTGAAATTGATATTACCGGCGATGTTCCTGAGTTAACGGCGACTAACTTAGTGCTGGGTCGTGGTGGCTATAAAATTAGCCCTGTCGTTGGGCATCATGCGTTGATTCGTACGGATAAATTTAATGCTGATGATTGGTTATCAGTGGTGATGGAGCCAGTGCAACCGTCAGATGCAATACTTAGCCAGATGAACACGCCAACCATTCCAGCGCCAAGCCGTATTACCTTTGAGAGTAAAGAGCTGATCTTAGGTGGTATTTCTTGGAATGATGTCGACTTTAGCGCCCGCAAGAACAAACAAGCTTGGCAAATGGAAGTGTCTAGCCAAGAGATCGAAGGAGATATTAATTATCTGCCTCCTTACGATTTAACCGTTTCTCTGGATCGCCTGCATCTGTTTGTTCCTGAATGGAGCGATAAGAAAAACCAAGAGCAACTACTTCAACGTAAAGAACAAGAAGCACCATTGATCTCTAAGCTAGATAGAGAGATTTATGATGCGATGCCTAACCTGAAGTTAACGCTGAACGATTTTTGGCTACAAGGCTATAAGGTCGGTACCGTCGATGTTGAGTTGACTAGGCAAGACGATCGGCTTGAGTGGAACAAGATTCAAGTTCGAAGCGGGAGCAATAAAGCCGACGTGAGTGGCTGGTGGGCACTGAATGGTGACAAGAGTCATTCATCGCTAACCGTTGATATTGAAGGTGAAAATAATAGCGAGCTCATGGAGCGCTTCGGCATTACATCCGGAATTCAAAAAGCACCATTCGAGTTAGAAGGCCAACTGAACTGGGATGGTTCGCCATGGGGGATCAAAATGGATACCCTTGATGGCAACGTTAAAACCAAGTTTGGTAAAGGTATCATCTCGGATGTCAGTGGTGCGGCTCGATTACTGGGGTTGTTTAGCCTAGATTCGATTATTCGTAAGATGCAGCTCGATTTCTCTGATGTGTTTGATAAAGGCATGGCATTCAATAGCATCACAGGAACCGGCAAAATTCAAAATGGTATCTTCCTGACGAACGATCTGAACATGGATGCGGTCGCAGGTGAGATGAAAATCAAAGGAATCGCTAACCTCAACACGCGCTTGGTCGATGCTGAGGTGAACTTTACTCCTGATATTACCTCGGGTATTCCAGTATTAACGGCCTTTGCGGTAACGCCTCAAACGGCGTTGTATGTATTGGCGGTGACTACGGTTATATCGCCGGTGGTTGAAGTCTTTACTCAAGTGAATTACTCGGTAAAAGGCCCATTGGATTCACCTACGGTAAGTGAGCTTTCTCGTAGTTCTGGCGAGTTCCAGCTACCCGAAAAATTGAGAAAATTAGCTGAGTAGTTGATAACAAGCCCATCGGTGAATATACGGTCAAATGCCGATTTCTGAATCATAATGAATAGAGGAGCGAGACACATGGATAGTGTTGGGTTGATTCAAATGACATCTGGCCCTAACCCTGAATTGAACCTTGCTTACCTTGCTCAAGAAGTAGCAAAGTGCAAAGCGTTGGGGGCGAAGTGGGTTGTGTGCCCTGAAAACGCGTTAGTTTTTGGCAGTAAAGCCGACTATCACCAGTATGCTGAGCCTCTAAGTGATGGCCCACTACAACAGAAATTATTTGAGTTAGCTAAGCTTCACCGAATGTGGATCGTTGTTGGTAGTATGCCGATAAGCACAACTGAAGGCGTGACCACTACAACCCTAGTGATTGATGACTTTGGGTGCCTAGTGACTCATTACGATAAGCTACACATGTTTGATGTGGATGTCGCCGATGCGCACAAGTGCTATCGAGAGTCGGATATTTTCACGCCGGGTGAGCGAGTTGTGACGACGGAAACGCCTTTTGGTCGCTTAGGTTTGAGTATTTGTTATGATGTGCGCTTTCCTCACTTGTATTCAGAGTTACGCAAGCAAGGTGCACAAATCATAGTGGTACCAGCAGCGTTTACGGCAGTAACGGGTCAAGCGCATTGGGAAGCATTATTAAGATGCCGCGCGATCGAAACACAATCGTGGATTGTCGCGGTGGGGCAAGGGGGGAAACATCTTTGTCAAAGAGAAACATGGGGACACTCAATGGTGGTTGATCCATGGGGACGAGTGGTCGCACAGCTAGACCAAGATCCTAAAAGTATGGTGGTTGAGATAGACACATCCAGTTGCGAATCAATCAGGCAAAATATGCCAATCGCGCAACACTCTCGATTTACCAATAAATTTTAATTACAAACAAGAGCCATTTATGAGCATTAATCAAATTGAAGAAGCGCTACTGAACCCAACAGGGCTGACGGAGCAAAATATCGCAGATACATTGGCGAGCATTGCTACCCGCCAAATTGATTATGCTGATATTTACTTTCAGTCAAGCTGGCACGAGTCATTAGTGCTAGAAGACAGCATTATTAAAGACGGCTCTTTCAATATCGATTGTGGTCTTGGTGTACGAGCAGTCTCTGGTGAAAAAACCGGTTTTGCTTACTCTGACCAAATCCAATTGGATGGCCTTAAACAGAGTGCAATCGCGGCTCGCGGTATCGCTAAGCAAGGCCAAAACGGCAAGGTACAAGCTTTCAAGCGCAACTCTAACCAAGCTTACTATGACGCGGTAAACCCGCTAGCAAGCTGGGAAAAGCAGCAAAAGACAGAATTGCTTAAAGCGCTTGATGCTTACATTCGTACTAAAGAGCCGATGGTAACTGAAGTATCGGTAAGCTTAAGTGGTGTACATGAGCAGATGCTGGTTGCGGCAACTGATGGTACTTTCGCTGGTGATATTCGCCCGCTGGTTCGCTTGTCTATTAGCGTACTTGCTCAGAAAGGCGATCGTCGTGAACGTGGCAGTGCTGGTGGCGGTGGTCGTTTTGGTTACGACTTCTTCTTAAGTGATGCTAACGGTTCTCAGGTTGCTTATCAATTTGCTGATGAAGCAATCCGCCAAGCGTTAGTTAACCTTGAAGCGGTTGCTGCACCTGCTGGTGCAATGCCTGTCGTTCTTGGTTCGGGTTGGCCGGGCGTTCTTCTGCATGAAGCGGTAGGCCACGGTTTAGAAGGTGACTTCAACCGTAAAGAGTCTTCAGTATTTTCTGGCAAAGTGGGCGAGCAAGTCACATCAAGCCTATGTACGATTGTTGATGACGGTACATTAACGGATCTACGTGGTTCATTGAACGTCGATGATGAAGGCGTTAATGGCCAGTACAACACGCTAATCGAAAACGGCATCCTAAAAGGCTACATGCAAGATAAGCTTAATGCTCGTCTAATGGGTGTAGCGCCTACAGGTAATGGTCGTCGTGAGTCTTATGCACACCTTCCTATGCCGCGCATGACCAACACTTACATGTTGCCAGGTGAGCATACTCCTGAAGAGATTATCTCGACGGTTGAAAGAGGCATCTACGCGCCGAACTTTGGTGGCGGTCAGGTGGATATTACTTCTGGTAAGTTTGTGTTCTCCGCTTCTGAAGCGTACATGATTGAAAACGGTAAGATCACTCACCCAGTGAAAGGTGCAACGCTAATCGGTTCGGGTATCGAAGCGATGCAGCAAGTGTCTATGGTGGGTAACGACCTTAGCCTTGACCGTGGTGTTGGTGTGTGTGGTAAAGCCGGCCAAAGCGTACCAGTCGGTGTTGGTCAACCAACATTGAAACTAGACTCGTTAACGGTTGGTGGTACTGAGTAATTCAGACCAACTTCAGCAAATTTGTGATAGCAAGCTAGTTGAAATTACAGTTGCAGTTAAAGCTAAAGCTAAAGTTAAAGTTAAAGCTAAAGCTAAAAGCGCCTCCAATGTGAGGCGCTTTTCTGTTTCTGGTTTTTCTGTTTATGGAGTACGATTTACTAAACCGAACCGTTACATGTTCTCTTCAGCAAACTCGGCCAGTCGGCTTCGTACCACACCATTGAGGTGAATATTGGCACTGCCTTCGAAGTCTTTAAAACGCTCGACCATGTAGGTTAAGCCTGAAGTTACAGGGGTTAAGTAGGATGAATCTATCTGAGCTAGGTTTCCTGAACAGACGATCTTGGTGCCTTCACCACAACGGGTGATGATGGTTTTGATTTGTGAAGCGGTGAGGTTCTGACACTCATCCAAAAGGACAAAGGCATTTTGAATTGAGCGGCCTCGCATGAAGTTAATCGATTTGAACTGGATATTGGCTTTGTCACAGATGTACTTCATTGACCCTTCGGTGCAGTGATCGTTCTTGTGCAGAGCTTCCAGTGTATCGGTCACCGCCGCTAACCAAGGCAGCATTTTCTCTTCCTCGGTGCCGGGAAGGAACCCAATCGACTCACCGATATCGGGCGTGTTTCGGGTTACGATGATCTTATCGAATTGTTTACGCTCTATGGTTTGTTCAAGTGCGGCAGCCATGGCTAACAGTGTTTTACCACTACCTGCAGCGCCCGTTAGAATCACCAGATCGATGTCAGGGTCGAGCAGTGCATCAATCGCCATCCCTTGATAGACATTCTTAGGTGTAATGTCCCATGTCTTGCGGTTCATTAACCTTTCTCTACTGAGATCTCTGAGCGTAATGCGTTCGGCCTCAATCTCTTCTACACGACCAGCAAAGTCACTTTCTTCGTCAATCACATATTGGTTGAGGAAGGTTGGGTCGAAAGGTGCTCTTGCGAGGGTGTGCAGCGTTTTTCCGCCTAAACTTCTACTCTCGACGTTATCGACGCCATCCCAGAATGAGCCTTCGAGTTGTTGAAAGCCTTTAGTGAGGTATTGGATGTCATCAATCAATTGGTCGGTTTGATAGTCTTCAACAAAGCGGACCCCTGCGCCTTTGGCTCGTAAGCGCATGTTGATGTCTTTCGTGATAAGAACCACTTCGCGTGGCGCGCGTTTGTTTTGAAGGTAGAGGACTGCGTTGAGGATTCGGTTATCGCCTGCCTTGTCATCGGCGAACGCTTTGATGCTTTCTTGAAGTTCGTAATCAGCGAGTATTGAAATACTGCCAGATGCGTTTATGTCTTTAGAAAAAGGAATGCCTTCCGATATTTGGTCTGGTGTGGCTTCCCTGAACAAGTCTTCGAGCGTTCGAATCGCAATTCTCGCATCTCGAGCAACGTCTCTTTTACTGTCTTTGATTCTGTCGAGTTCTTCTAGCACGGTCATGGGGATAACGACATCGTGCTCTTGGAAAGAAAATATAGCGAAGGGTTCGTGAAGTAGGATATTAGTGTCTAAAACAAATAGCTTCCGGTTGGTCTCGCCCATAGCATCTCCTTGCCGACGTGCGGCTTGCCTTGCATTCATTGAACGTAGATAAAGCTCATATAAAGATTAGTATCTCATTCCGGTGATAGTCAACTACTCACCTAAACTTCATCTAGAGAAATATCGCCATATCGTTGTGAATGAATATCGCGTATTCGTTTGAGAGCAGCAATCTGCTACCTATAGATTACCCATGATTTTTTGACAGTTTGATTGCACTGGCGAAAACAGAAAAAAAGTATGAAATCATCTCCTTTAGGCGTGACCTAAATCACAGCATCGAGTAAGATTAGCGACCTTTTTCTGCACCATTTTCTCGAGATATTTATTATTAAGAGCGCACTTAAAAAGTGGCTGCAAACTAGGCATCTTTGGCTATATTTTTAGTTCAAGCGCGATAATGCTCTTGTTTAAAACTGCAGTTAACATGACCAAATTCCAACTATAAGATTGAGGTAGTCGATTCATGACATTTGCTTTGGGGCAACGCTGGATAAGCGATACGGAGAGCGATTTAGGTTTAGGTACCGTTGTAGCAATGGATGCTCGAACAGTGACAGTAATGTTTGCAGCATCAGAAGAGAATCGTGTCTATGCACGCACTGATGCTCCCGTAACCCGAGTAACGTTTAATGTTGGCGATGTCATCGAATGCCAAGAAGGCTGGTCTCTAACTGTCGAAGAAGTTATCGAAGATAAAGGGCTACTGACTTATTTGGGCACTCGTGAAGATACTCAAGAGACAGAGGTGACTCTGCGTGAAATATTCTTAAGCAACCAGATCCGCTTTAACAAACCACAAGATAAGCTGTACGCAGGTCAAATCGACCGTATGGATAACTTTGTGCTGCGTTACCGCGCGTTAAGCAATCAATACCAACAACATAAGAGCCCGATGCGTGGCTTGTGTGGTATGCGCGCTGGTTTGATTCCTCATCAGTTGTACATTGCTCATGAAGTAGGTCGTCGTCACGCACCTCGCGTTTTACTGGCTGATGAAGTGGGTCTAGGTAAAACCATTGAAGCAGGCATGATCATTCACCAACAGGTGTTGTCTGGCCGTGCTGAACGCATTCTGATTGTGGTACCTGAAACTCTGCAGCACCAATGGTTAGTAGAGATGATGCGCCGTTTCAACCTGCACTTCTCTATCTTTGACGAAGAGCGTTGTATTGAAGCCTTCGCTGAGTCAGATAACCCATTTGATACACAGCAATACGTTCTGTGTTCTTTGGATTTCCTACGTAAGAGCCGTAAGCGCTACGAGCAAGCACTTGAAGGTGAGTGGGATTTGTTGGTTGTCGATGAAGCGCACCACCTTGAGTGGAGCCAAGATAAACCGAGCCGCGAATACCAAGTGGTTGAAGGATTAGCGGAAAATACTTCTGGCGTACTGCTACTGACAGCAACCCCTGAACAGCTGGGTCGTGAGAGTCACTTTGCACGTCTGCGTCTGCTTGATCCTGATCGCTTCTACGATTACGAAGCATTCGTGGAAGAAGAAGACCAATACGCCCCTGTTGCTGATGCAGTAACGGCATTGTTCTCTGGCGTGAAGCTTGAAAACAGCGCGAAGAATCAGATCACTGAGCTTCTATCTGAACAAGATGTTGAGCCTCTATTCCGCGTTATCGAGGGCGATAGCAGCGAAGAAGAGCAAGCGTTAGCTCGCCAAGAACTGATTGATAATCTTATGGATCGCCATGGTACAGGTCGTGTTCTTTTCAGAAACACACGTGCTGCAATCAAAGGCTTCCCTAAGCGCAATGTAAACTTACTGCCGATGGATATTCCAACGCAGTACACAACCTCTATGCGTGTATCAGGCATGATCGGTGGCAAAATGGCTCCCGAAGCTCGTGCGATGAAGATGCTGTACCCAGAAGAGATCTTCCAAGAGTTTGAAGGTGAAGATTCAAGCTGGTGGCAGTTCGATTCACGTGTTAACTGGTTGATTGAAAAGATTCAAGATAAGCGCAGCGAAAAGATCCTAGTGATCGCCTCTCGTGCGAGTACTGCTCTTCAATTAGAGCAAGCGCTACGTGAGCGTGAAGGTGTGCGTGCAACCGTATTCCACGAAGGCATGTCAATTCTAGAGCGTGATAAAGCCGCGGCTTACTTTGCTCAAGAAGAGGGTGGCGCTCAGGTTCTTATCTGTAGTGAAATCGGCTCTGAAGGTCGTAACTTCCAGTTTGCTAACCAGTTAGTGATGTTCGATTTGCCATTCAACCCAGACTTGCTTGAGCAACGTATTGGTCGTTTAGACCGTATCGGTCAGCTGCGTGATATCGACATTCACGTTCCTTACCTAAAAGGCACATCGCAAGCGATTCTAGCGCGTTGGTTCGATGAAGGTCTGAACGCATTTGCAGAGACGTGCCCTACAGGTCGCACAGTTTACGACAAGTACTCTGATGTTCTTATTGAGATGTTGGCTTCTGGTAACACCGAACAACTTGATGAAGTGATTGAAGAGTCAGCGAAGCTAAACCAAAGCCTGAAATCGGATCTAGAAAAAGGCCGCGATCGCCTACTAGAAATGCATTCAAATGGCGGCGAAAAAGCGCATGAGATTGCCGAAAAGATCGCGTCGACTGACGGTGATACTAATCTAGTGTCTTTTGCACTGAGCCTGTTCGATACCATTGGTTTGAACCAAGACGATAAGGGTGAAAATGCGCTAGTTGTAACGCCATCTGAGCACATGATGGTTCCAAGCTACCCAGGCCTACCTTATGAAGGTGCAACCATCACGTTTGATCGTGAAACTGCGCTGTCTCGTGAAGACATGAACTTCATTAGCTGGGAACACCCAATGATTCAGGGTGGTATTGATCTGCTATTGAGTGAAGGTGTGGGTGCGTCAGCAGTATCGCTACTGAAAAACAAAGCGCTACCTGTTGGTACTATCCTGCTTGAACTGGTTTACCTTGTTGATGCACAAGCGCCAAAGCGCAGCGGTATCAGCCAGTTCTTACCTAAGACGCCGATTCGTTTGATGATGGATGGTCGTGGTAACGATTTATCTGCTCAGGTTGAGTTCGATAGCTTTAACCGTCAGCTAAGTCCTGTGAACCGTCACTTGGCAAGCAAGTTGGTGAATTCAGTACAGGGTGAAATTCACAAGCTAATTGAAGCTGGTGAGACGCATGTACTGCCGAAGGTTGAAGAAGTTCGTCAGCAAGCCCAGAAAGATATGCAAACCAACTTGAACGGTGAGCTAGAGCGTCTACAAGCGCTTAAAGCGGTGAACCCTAACATTCGTGATGAAGAGCTAGAAGTTATCGAAGCTCAAATCAATGAACTGACGGGTTACATCAGTAAGGCTCAGGTTCAGCTGGATTCGTTACGCTTGATTGTGGTTTCTCACAACTAAGCCAAGAACTCGAATATCGCTAGCTTTACGCTTTAACGAAATAAGGCCTTCATCACGAAGGCCTTATTTGTATCTGTAGCTTGGTTAACAGTTTAGTTCTGAGTTCGGTTAGCAGTTTGGCTAATAATTTGGAGAGCTGATTACATCAACCATTTCCACCAAACGAACAGAGCTAAGAAGCCAAATAGGTAAACCAGACCTGCTACAGACAACCATTTTAGCTTAGTGCCAATCGCAAGCGCTTTAGGTAGCTCTGCTTTGGTCACCAAAATGAAATTCAGTAATGCGAAGAAGGGGGTTGTGATAAAGGCGAGTATCATCGCGAAATCGAGCATTGGCATCAAGGCTGCACTAAAGAACATTACGATTGCTAGCGCAGCGATAGATACGATGATTATCCACCCTTGTAGCATTCTTGGGCTGCTCTCTTTTTTAAGCAGTAGACGCTGTGATTCAGCAAGTACGCGTGAGTAGCCATCGATAACGGTAATGGTACTGCCAAAAATACAGAAGAAGGCGACGATTGCGATCAGTGGACGAGACCATTCACCAATTGTTGAGGCGTAAATACCGACCAACTGATGAGTGAAGCCAACGCCAGATCGAGACAATTCAACTCCCGAGCCGTGAAGTACCAGAGCACCTAAAGCAACGAATACCAATGCAAGCAATGCCGTACCAATGTAGCCTACATTGAAATCAAACAGTGCTGATTGAGCGGTCACGTCTTGTTTCTCTTTTTGGCTTTTTAGCCACATAGAAGTGATGCTTGAGATCTCGATAGGCGCAGGCATCCAACCCATAGTCACCACGATAAATCCGATAGCTGCCAATGACCAAGGTGATGGTGGCACAAAAGCGGCATCAGGTTCGACTGGAGAGCCAATAGCAATCGCAACAGCAGCTAAGGTTGTGATGGTCAGGATCGCCATGATCGCTTTAGAGAGAGTGTCGAGCGCGCGGTAATGGCCCGCAAAAAGAATGATCAAACAGGTCGCTAAAACGATCATGCACAAGGTGCTGGTGGCTAAATCGAAAGGAATAAAGTAACTGAGTAGGCTCGCACTGAATAACAGCAAGGCTGCGGTATTCACGACTGCGGAAATAGCACTCAGTATCGAAAAGATCACAAGGTATGGGCGGCCTAGGTTAGAGTAACCTTCCACCAAGCTTTGACCCGTTCCTAGTGTGTATTGGATACCAGCTTTGAAGAACGGGTACTTAAATATGTTTACGAGGATAATAAGCGCGGCTAGCTGCCAACCATAAATCGCACCAGCCTTGGTTGAGGCTACTAAGTGAGAGCCACCTACCGCTGCTGCGGCCATCATAATGCCTGGGCCAAGAGACTTAATTAAACTTGATAGGGGAGCTGAGGTTGGTGTTTTTGTGCTGGTAGTTTTAACCGTACTTTCCATCATTTTTCCTTTGATGCTGACTTCTTATTATCCGTTACCCTATCAATACCATGTTTTGTAAGGCCGTCAACTTTTATGTACAAAAATGTTGAAAATTGTATTTATTAATAAACGAATCAACCGTAAATTATTTATTCACTAGTAATTAAGAGGCTTTAATGGCGTTAGAACAGTACACACCACCGTGTGAACCGTGGATTGATATTGTTTATCAAGATGACGATATTCTTGTGGTGAACAAGCCTGCAGGCCTGCTTTCGGTGCCAGGGAGATTGCCAGAGCATTACGACAGTATGTGGAGTCGGTTGGTTGTCGAATTTGCGGAGATTCAGGTGGTGCATCGACTGGACATGTCGACATCGGGGTTGATGCTGCTCGCTAAACACAAACAAGCTGAGCGTCATTTGAAGAAGCAATTTCAATATCGACTGACACACAAACTCTATTACGCCCGAGTATGGGGTTCAGTAGAAGAAGCAGAAGGTTTGATTGATCTGCCGCTCATTTGTGATTGGCCAAATCGACCAAGACAAAAGGTGTGCTTCGAGGATGGCAAGCCATCACAGACTCGCTATGTGGTGGAGCAACAAGAGGCTCAAACGGCATTGTTGAAGTTGCTGCCGATCACTGGCCGCTCTCATCAGTTACGTGTTCACTGCATGGAACTAGGGAATCCAATCGTTGGCGACGAGTTTTATGCAACGCCAGATGCGTTTAACTATAGTGATAGGTTAGCTCTGCACGCGTGTGAACTGAGCTTTTATCATCCGGCTAATAATCAGCTTTTCAAAGCCTTTGTTCCGTGTGAGTTTTACCCTCAAGCATCACCGCAAATTGAACAGCACTTTGAAATTGCGCCAGAGCTTCCAGACTACAGCAAGCTAAAAGCTTAGAATGGTTAAATCAATACCAATGCAAGGACGTACAATGCCGAAGTTGAAAGTGGTCTTTCTCGACCGAGCCACCATCCCATCTCAAATCCATTTAAAACCTCTCCGCTTTGAACATCAGTGGGTTGAGTATGATTTCACTTCGCCGGAGCAAGTGTCTGAACGAATTGAAGGCGCTGATGTGGTTATTACCAATAAGGTGGTGCTCAACGAATCGAATTTAGCTCAAGCACAACAGCTCAAGCTAATAGCCGTTTCAGCTACAGGTGTAAACAATGTCGATGTTGGCTACTGTAAGAGTAACAATATCGCGGTGACAAACGTGCAAGGCTACGCGACTCAATCGGTACCTGAACATGTTATCGCGATGTTGTTTGCGTTAAAACGAAATCTCGTTGGTTATCATCAAGACATCGAAGCCGGCGAGTGGCAAAAGGATCAACAATTCTGCTTCTTTACTCATCCGATTCAAGATGTTGCAGGCAGTACATTAGGCTTAATCGGTAGTGGTGGCTTAGGACAAGCAACAGCGATATTGGCTAAAGCAATTGGTATGAATGTCATCTTTGCTGAGCGTAAAGGGGCTGACTCTTGTCGAGAAGGGTATCTGCCTTTTGATACGGTGTTGCAGCAAGCAGATGCGATCAGCTTACATTGTCCATTGACCAAAGCGACTCGAGACCTGATTTCAGAGCGAGAGCTAGCCATGATGAAACCAAATGCGGTGTTAGTTAATGCTGGCCGCGGTGGACTCGTGGATGAACAAGCCTTAGTTGAAGCTTTGAAAAATCAAGAGATTGCGGGCGCGGGTATGGATGTGTTCACACAAGAACCGGCTGACAACTCGAACCCATTACTGGCTAACAGTCATTTGCCAAATTTACTATTAACGCCACATGTGGCGTGGGGCAGTGATAGCTCAATTCAAAAGCTGTCTGATATCTTAATCGATAACATTGATGCCTTTGTTTCTGGTAAGCCGCAGAATCTCGTCAGTTAAGCCGCAGTAAGCGGTTATACACTCAGCTTCAGACATAAAAAAGGTTGGCTTTGAGCCAACCTTTTTAGATGTTTTGTTTGTAGTTCGACTTAGCTTATCTGCCAGAAGCCAGAAGCCAGAAGCCAGAAGCCAGAAGCCAGAAGCCAGAAGCCAGAAGCGATTAGCCTTGAGGTTTGATGACCAATACATTGATTGGTGAATTCTGTACGACTTTACTCGCCACTGACCCCAGTACCACTTTGTCGATTTTCGAGCGCTTATGACTAGGCATCACAATCAGGTCTGCCCCAAGCTTTTCTGCGTAATCTAGAATCGTTGTGTAGGTTTTACCTTCGGCAACGTGAACCTTATAAACCACTTCATCGTCGATGTACTTGTCTGCAAACTCTTTCAGCTGATTTTTCACATCGAGCTTCATTTGGTTTGCTGCATCTTTCGGGAAGTAAGACGCCACCATCGACATGTGAATGCCAGGTAGTACGTTCAGAATATGGATTTCAGCATTACTGTGCTTTGCGTGCCATACCGCTAATTCAACAGCTTTGTCAGAAAAGCCTTTGTCGTTAAGATCAACAGGAACAAGGATTTGTTTATACATGTGTTTTTCTCTTTTTTATCAGCGCTTAGTATTGACCAAGCGCTGTGATTATCCTTTCCATGTAATAAAGCCAAATAGAGTTGAGCGCTACTTGGCTCTATCCATTACGCGCTAATCTCATCCTTACGAGCACGCCTTCTTTGGTTCATCGCTAAGCCAATCAAAATGAGTAGGGATGGTAAAAATACCCACTCTTTCATTGGTCTTTCTGCGTCTTGGATAACTGATTTAATTTCCCAATCAAAGTCAATGCCAGCCGCTTCTGCTGGGCTACCGAACTCAACCATGTCGACAATCATCTTGCCTTCAGATTTCGTCAGCATTAAGCCCATTGAAGCAATGCGGTCTTCACTTGTTGTCGCAGAATCTTCAAATGGAAGGCGAACCGTCTTCTCAGAATAGTCACCTTCTAAGTTTTCGCCACCCACTCTTAACTCAAGAGATTGTCCCACAGATAGACCTTCTGTGATTTGAGCGATCTCAACTCCAGGTGAAAGAACTTTCTCTGGATAAATCATGTCCCACCAGAAGCCAGGGCGGAAGAAAGAGAAAGTTAGAACCAATAGTAGGATCGTTTCCCACCATTTGTTCTTGGTAAACCACCAACCTTGCGTTGCAGCGGCAAAGATAAGTACCGCCGTCACAGAAGAGAAGATAGTGAGGAATAGATGCCACCAAGAATCAATGCCCATCAACAGTAGTTGGGTATTGAAGATGAACATGAATGGCAATATTGCTGTTCGGATATCGTAGGTAAAGCCTTGAATACCGGTCCGAATCGGGTCTGATTTTGCAATCGCGGCGGCCGCAAAGGCTGCCAAACCAACCGGAGGTGTATCATCGGCTAAGATACCGAAGTAGAACACGAATAAGTGAACTGCAATCAGAGGGATGATCAGGCCATGCGCCGCGCCTAAGGTAACAATTACCGGAGCCATCAACGTTGATACAACGATGTAGTTCGCCGTTGTTGGTAAGCCCATACCTAAGATTAAGCTGATTACTGCAGTGAATAGCAGCATAAGAATGATGCTACCGCCTGAGATGAACTCAACGAAGTCCGTCATTACCAAGCCGATACCCGTCAGAGTCACCACGCCTACAACCGTACCTGCTGCAGCTGTTGCTACACCGATACCAATCATGTTGCGCGCGCCTGAAACCAAGCTCTCTAATAGGTCAACGAAACCGGCTTTAGTTTGCTCTGCAAGATCGTCAGATTTGTTCATCAGAGTCATCAAAGGACGCTGTGTGATCAAAATAAAGATCATGAATACCGTTGCCCAGAAGGCAGAAAGACCTGGAGAGAATCGCTCTACAGTCAGACACCAAACAAGCACCACGATAGGCAGCAGGAAGTGCAGGCCAGATTTAATGGTTGGGCCTGGATCGGGTACTTCTGTTAGCTCGGCATCGATGTCCATGCCACCTTCAGCGGCATATTTTGCTGATACTCGAACCAAGGCTACATAAGAGATCAATAGAGCAACGGTAACAATAGGTGTCGCTGCATCGCCAAAGACATCTTTCGTCCAGCCGACACCGTAGTAAACCGCAGCACTGATGACACATAGCCCAAGAATGGTACCAGTGAAAGACAGTAAGCTTTGTACGATAGTTGGTGTGTGGCGACGAGGTAGGCCAGTCATACCAGCTTTACATGCTTCTAAGTGAACAATGTAAATCAGGGCGATGTAAGAGATAAGAGCAGGCAATAGCGCCGCTTTAATCACTTCTACATACGAGATACCCACATATTCAACCATCAAGAATGCAGCAGCACCCATGATTGGTGGAGTTAATTGACCATTGGTTGAAGCGGCAACTTCTACAGCACCGGCTTTTTCACCTGAGAATCCGACTCTTTTCATTAGAGGGATCGTAAAAGTACCCGTGGTTACCACGTTAGCGATAGATGAACCAGACACAAGACCGGATAGGCCAGATGCAACAACGGCTGCTTTCGCTGGGCCGCCTTTCATGTGGCCAAGTAAAGAGAACGCAACCTTGATGAAGTAAGCACCTGCGCCCGCGCGTTCTAGCATTGCACCAAACAGTACAAATAAGAATACGAATGACGTAGAGACGCCAAGAGCAACACCGAATACACCTTCAGTTGTTAGCCACAGATGCGACATTGCCTTGTTCAGGCTTGCACCTTTATGGGCGATAACGTCTGGCATGTGTGGACCGCCAAAGGTGTAAAGTAGGAAGACTGCAGCCACAACCATAAGAGGTGGACCTAAAGCGCGTCGTGTTGCTTCAAGCAGTAGAACCATACCAAATACAGCAGCAACAATATCGAATGTTGTTGGTGCGCCTGAACGTTCAGCGAGTTGAGTATAGAAAATATAGATATAAGAAGCTGAAAAGCTACCAACCAGCGCTAATATCCAGTCGACCGCAGGAATTCTATCCCGAGGCGAATTTTTCATGGCTGGGTAAGCGGTAAAGGCTAGGAAGATGGCAAACGTAAGATGAATTGCTCGAGCTTCAGTGTCGTTTAAAATTGCGAAGTTAAAAATGAACGGCAGCGGAGATGCATACCAAAGTTGGAACAGTGACCAACATAGAGGCACAAACCATAAAATACGGCCTTGGATACCGCGAGGGCTACGCGCACCAGTGTCTGATTGTGCCACCATTTCTTGCACATCTGGAGACGGTGATGTTGTCTGCGTCATGTACTTTATCCTTATTATTGATGGTCTGCCTTTCTTACGAACAACGAGACGTTATTTATTTCCTATCTAGTGTAGCGAATGGATAGGGAAATGCGTTTTTTGTTCGTCTTTGTCTTAGGCTTGATACGAAGGTAAGTTCGCCAAATTGGAGAAACTTAAAGGTTTGTCTCTTTTCACTTGGGTTATTTTTATAAAACGTGAAAAGCCAATAAGGAGGACATGCCTCCTTATTGGTAGAGCAGGCTTAAAGTAGAATTACTTTAGAAGGCTTACTTCTTTGTAGTATTTTACTGCGCCAGGGTGAAGAGGGATTGAGATACCCGCTTTAACCATGTCTTCTTTCTTCAGGTTCGCAAATGCTGGGTGCAGGCGTTTGAATGTAGCGAAGTTTTCAAATACCGCTTTAGCAACGTTGTATGCGACTTCATCAGAAACGTCAGACGTTGTTACCATAGTTGCAGCAACACCGAAGCTGTTTACGTCAGCATCTGTACCACGGTACATGCCAGCTGGAACTGTGCTGTATGCGTAGTATGGGTTTTCAGCTACGATCTTGTCGATTTGTGGACCAGTTGCAGAAACCAGTTTTGCATCACAAGAAGTCGTTGCTTCTTTGATTGATCCGTTCGGGTGACCAACCATGTAGATGAATGCATCAATCTTGTTGTCACAAAGAGCTTGTGAACGCTCAGAACCTTTAAGTTCAGAAGCAAGCTTGAAGCTATCGTTAGTCCAACCCATAGCGTCCATTACAACACCCATCGTTGCACGGTCACCAGAGCCTGGGTTCCCAATGTTTACACGCTTACCTGCTAGGTCAGACACATTGTTGATACCAGCATCGGTACGAGCGATGATGTTGAACGGTTCTGTATGTAGAGAGAACATAGCGCGAAGTTTTTTGTATTCGCCCTGATCTTTGAATTTACTTGTACCGTTGTAGCCGTGGTATTGCCAGTCCGATTGAACAACACCGAAATCTAGTTCACCAGCACGGATGGTGTTAACGTTGTAGATCGAACCACCAGTAGATTCTACAGAACAACGAATGTTGTGGTCTTTGCGGCCTTTGTTCACTAGCTTACAAATAGCGCCACCAGTTGGATAGTAAACACCCGTTACTGAACCAGTACCAATTGTGATGAATTCTTGAGCGTTAACTGCGCCAGCGCCCATTACAGCAGCTGCAATAGCCCCAACTTTAATAAGTTTGGTAAATGCCATGAATTTCCCTTCCTTTATTCATTATTAACCCTGAAACAAGTGTAGTCGTTTCTGGAGTTTCCTATTTGGAAACGGCACCTTTTTCAATCCATGTGATGAAAAAGTGGCTGAATAATATCAAAAATTGGCAGAAAATTACTCAAATGTTAAAAGATATAGCTAAAAAATCTAACAAATGACGGTTGGATCTTGTGTTTGATTTGCTACTGAGTTTTTTAAAATCAATGGTTTAGTGGTGTTTGAGGAGGGGGAGATAGATATTCTAGGATGTGATTTGGATCACGAAGCGAATCGGTGTTCGTGATCCATTAATCAGGTTTATGGTTATGAAACTGTGACCAATTATCCTGCGTATTCAAACAGTTCGCACACAGAATCAAACAATTGCTTCGTGGTAACTGACAAGGTTGGCGTGATGAAGATAGTATCATCGCCTGCAACGACACCTAGTATACCTTCCGACTTACCTAATGAGTCCAATAAACGAGCAATAAGCTGCGCCGCACCTGGGCCGGTGTGTATCACCACCAATGCATTGTTGTGGTCGATATCTAATACTAATTCTCTCAGAGAGCTAGAAACTGTCGGAACACCCAGTTCAGCAGGAAGACAGTAAACCATCTCCATTTTTGCATTACGAGTTCGAACTGCACCAAACTTAGTTAACATACGCGAAACTTTAGATTGGTTGATACTTTCAAAACCTTCATGTTTGAGGGCATCGACAATCTCGCCTTGCGAACCAAAACGTTCTTCTTTTAGTAATGATTTAAAAGCACGAACTAAGTTGTCTTGTTTTTCTGTATTGCGCATATGTCATTCTTATTCATTAACAAAGATGTTTGCATATTCTCGCATACATATTCAATTTTAGCTAAAATATCACGGCAATTTGTTAGTCATATCACTGTAAAAATTTAATAGAATAATGTGTTATTAGTGTCGACTTATTTTGTTATTTCAGTCGATTATCGCCATAATGCGAACTTGCTGTGTAGCACGGTTTTATTGACTTGCGCGAAGTCGCAAAGCTGGCGTTAATTGATTGTAATCACTTTGTGATTAATATATTTTTTTAACCATAATTTAGCTCAAGAACTACCCTACCAAGAATTTATAAGAGAAATCTCTCAAGGAGAATAACAATGAAAGTAGCTGTTATTGGTGCCGCTGGTGGCATCGGTCAAGCCCTAGCCCTACTACTAAAGAACCGCCTACCTGCTGGTTCAGATCTTGCACTTTACGACATCGCTCCGGTAACACCGGGTGTCGCTGCCGATCTTAGCCATATCCCAACACCTGTTTCGATCAAAGGTTACGCGGGTGAAGATCCAACACCAGCACTAGAAGGTGCGGATGTTGTGCTTATTTCTGCGGGTGTTGCTCGTAAGCCTGGTATGGATCGTGCGGATCTTTTCAATGTGAACGCTGGCATTGTTAAGTCTCTTGCAGAGAAAATCGCAGTTACTTGTCCTACTGCTTGTGTTGGTATCATCACTAACCCAGTAAACACAACAGTACCAATCGCTGCTGAAGTACTTAAGAAAGCGGGCGTTTACGACAAGCGTCGTTTATTCGGTATTACTACTCTTGATGTTATTCGTTCTGAAACGTTTGTTGCTGAGCTGAAAGATAAAGATCCAAGCGACATCCGTGTTCCTGTTATCGGCGGTCACTCTGGTGTAACGATCCTTCCTCTACTTTCTCAAGTTGAAGGCGTAGAGTTTACTGATGAAGAAATCGCAGCGCTAACAACTCGTATCCAAAATGCGGGTACTGAAGTAGTAGAAGCTAAAGCTGGCGGCGGCAGTGCAACACTATCTATGGGTCAAGCGGCTTGTCGCTTCGGTCTTGCTCTAGTGAAAGCGCTTCAAGGCGAAGAGAACGTAATTGAATGTGCATACGTTGAAGGTGAAGGCGAGCACGCACCATTCTTCGCACAACCAGTTAAACTTGGCAAAGACGGCGCAGAAGCGATCCTTAGCTACGGTGAACTGAGCGACTTCGAACGCAACGCATTAGACAGCATGCTAGAAACGCTAAATGGCGATATTGAGATTGGTGTTGAATTCGCTAAATAAGCGGGACACCATTTAACTCAGCCAAAAGATAGTTAATAAGAGCCGATCATTATGATCGGCTTTTTTGATCCTAAAATTCAAGTTGTTCGTATCTGTCTATATAACCAAGGTGGAGGTAAAGTTTATGGCTACTGTTGAAAAGGGTATGAATGTCCAATATTTGGGGCGCTTAGGAAAAATATTGGTCATTGACGAGCAAGAGCAGTACGCCTTGGTAGAGACTTACAATGGGCATGAGCAATACGCAGTGCCAATGGAAGAACTTGAAGAAATTGAAGTACAACTGCCGCTGTCATTAGAAGCGAGCCGATATTGAATTTGGCTCTCTTACAAATATTTGTTCAAAACTAAAAAAGAGCCCTGAGGCTCTTTTTTGTTATTTATATTAGAAGCTAGAAGCGAGTTGTCTATTAACCTGCTTACTTGCTGCGTTTAACAGCTAAGTGTGCGAGCGTGGTTAGCGCTTGCTTATATTCTGAATCAGGAAGTACAGAAAGCTCAGCAATGGCTTTATCTGCTTCTTCATAGGCTTTATTTGTTGTGTACTCTAACGAGCCTGTCTCTTTCATAACAGCCATAATGTCGTCGAGACGCTCCATACCATTGGCTTTTTCAATCGCTTCTCGAATCATGCTGGTTTGTTCAGGAGAACCATTGTGCATTGCGTAAAGTAGAGGCAGTGTTGGTTTGCCTTCGGCTAGATCGTCACCAACGTTCTTACCCATCTCTTTACCATCAGCAGTGTAATCCATCACATCATCAATCAATTGGAATGCAGTGCCTAGGTATTTACCGTAGTTTTGCATAGCCGTTTCGATTTCAGGTGATGATTCGCTAAGAATTGCACCGATTTGCGTTGCAGCTTCAAACAAGCGAGCGGTCTTCGAGTAGATGACCTGCATGTAACTTTCTTCTGTGGTGTCCGGGTTATTACAGTTCATTAATTGTTGAACTTCACCCTCGGCAATCACGTTAACTGCTTCACTCATTAACTCAAGGATCTTTAAGGATCCTAGCGTTGTCATCATCTGGAACGAGCGAGTGTAGATAAAGTCACCCACCAAAACGCTAGCGGCATTACCAAAAGCTGCGTTGGCTGTCGCTTTACCGCGTCTCATGTCCGACTCGTCGACGACATCATCATGGAGAAGGGTAGCTGTGTGAATAAACTCGATAAAAGCTGCAGAGGTGATATGAGCTTCACCTTGATAACCAAGTGCACGAGCAGATAAAAGAGCAAGCAAAGGACGTAGGCGTTTGCCACCACCGCTAACGATATAAAAACCAAGCTGGTTGATTAAACTTACGTCAGAATTAAGTTGGGCTTGAATTGTTTCATTCACTTTTGCCATATCATTGGCAGTAAGCGTTTGGATAGCTTTAAAATCCATTGTTCATCCGGCTGAAGTTAGACCCTGTAAGGCTTATACGTTGTATTCAATTGTTGAATAATACACTAAAAAACGTTGATTAATACATCACTTAAAGGCATCATTGCCGCACTTTTCTTTGGCGAACATGTTTTCGCCAATATTTTAAAAATATGGCTTGTCATAGCGGCATGATTCCCGTAGAATCTGCGCCCTATTGATTAGTTTAGCGCACACCCGAGTTGTAGAATTAACAACCATAGGCTGTGCGGAAAAAGCGGAGTAAAATATGTACGCTGTTTTCCAATCTGGTGGCAAACAACACCGAGTAAGCGAAGGTCAAACACTTCGTTTAGAGAAATTAGACGTTGAAACTGGTGCAACTGTAGAATTTGATAAAGTTCTTCTTGTTGCTAACGGCGAAGAAATCGCTGTTGGTGCACCTCTTGTTGAAGGTGGCAAAGTTACTGCAGAAGTAGTACAACACGGTCGTGGCGATAAAGTAAAAATCGTTAAGTTCCGTCGTCGTAAGCACTCGCGTAAGCAAGCTGGTCACCGTCAGTGGTTCACAGAAGTGAAAATCACTGGCATTAACGCTTAAGTATTAGGAGAGTTTAACAATGGCACATAAAAAAGCTGGCGGTTCTACTAATAACGGCCGCGATTCAGAAAGCAAACGTCTTGGTGTTAAGCGTTTTGGTGGTGAATCTGTTCTTGCAGGTAACATCATCGTTCGTCAACGTGGTACTAAGTTCCACGCTGGCACAAACGTTGGCATCGGTAAAGACCATACTCTTTTCGCTCTTACTGAAGGTAAAGTGAAATTTGCAGTAAAAGGTCCTAAAAACCGTAAGTTTGTAAGCATCGAAGCTGAGTAATTTAATCTTTTATTAGATTATTTATACTAGCTTTCAAGCTGAATTCAAAAGCCCTGCCGATTCGGCAGGGTTTTTTATTTATAGCGAGAATAAAAAAGTAGACGCTCTTGTTTTGGTTTTGAGAAGCCGTTTTATTTTTGAGAAACAGTTTGGTTTTATTAAGAAGCCGTTTGTTTTTTAAGATACAGAAAGCAAAGAACCTCTCCTTATTTGTTCCTTGGTTGCAGATCGATCTAGATCTTAGGTGATCGATCTAAACACGGATCTGCTAGAATTTATATCACTCCTTGATGAGTGGTAACGCAACGTAAGTGCGGAGTTAAAAAATGAAATTCGTTGATGAAGCATCAGTAAAAATAGAAGCCGGTGATGGCGGTAATGGTACAGTAAGCTTTTGGCGCGAAAAATTCGTCGCTAAAGGTGGTCCTGACGGCGGTGATGGCGGTGATGGTGGTGATGTTTACATTCAAGCGGATGAAAACTTAAACACACTGATCGATTACCGTTTCCAACGTTTTTACAATGCTGAGCGTGGCGAAAATGGCCGCGGTGGTAACTGTACTGGTAAACGTGGTAAAGATATGACAATGAAAGTACCAGTAGGTACTCGCGCTGTTGATATCCACACTAATGAAATCGTTGCTGAAGTTGCTGAGCACGGCAAGAAAGTCATGGTTGGTAAAGGTGGTTGGCACGGTCTTGGTAACACGCGTTTTAAGTCGTCTGTTAACCGTGCTCCTCGTCAAAAGACAATGGGTACTAAAGGTGAAGTTCGCGAACTACGTTTAGAGCTTCTTCTGCTAGCGGATGTTGGTATGCTTGGCTTGCCAAACGCTGGTAAATCTACGTTTATTCGCTCAGTATCTGCTGCAAAACCAAAAGTGGCTGATTACCCGTTTACGACGCTAATTCCTAGCTTAGGTGTGGTAAGTGTTGTCCCTGAGAAGAGTTTCGTCGTTGCCGATATCCCTGGCTTGATCGAAGGCGCAGCTGATGGCGCTGGTCTTGGTATTCGTTTCTTGAAGCACCTTGAGCGTTGTCGCGTTCTTCTGCATATGATCGATATTTTGCCGATCGATGGTTCTGATCCTATTCAGAATGCACTGACGATCATCGATGAGCTTGAGCAATACAGTGAGAAAGTTGCACAGAAACCTCGTTGGTTAGTGTTCAATAAAGTTGACCTAATGACTGAAGAAGAAGCTGACGAAAAGATTCAAGAAATCGTCGAAGCTTTGGGTTGGGAAGGCGAGTACTTCAAGATCTCTGCTGTAAACAAGATCGGTACCAAAGATCTTTGCTTTAAACTGGGTGAGTTCATGGAGAACCTACCTCGTGAAGTTGAAGCAATTGAAGAAGAAGAAAAAGTTAACTTTATGTGGGATGACTACCATAAAGATGCGATGGCTGGTAAGAATGTCGTTACTGAAGATGACGACGACTGGGATGATTGGGATGACGAAGAAGATGACGGTCATGTTATCTATGTTCGTGATTAATAATCCTCGTAGTTTCTTATAAGCACTTTGGTCGCTTTTTCTAAGATACGCTGATAGTTTTATTAAACCGCAATGAAAATTGCGGTTTTTTTGTATCTAAATCATGACGTCTTGCTGTTTTTTATGCAAAATTTATCTTTAGATAATTAACGCCTATGGGAAGGAAATCATGGCATCAAAACAAAGAGCGATCTCAAGGTTAGTCGCTCAATCAGGACAAATGTTATTAGCTCATGGCGCCGAGAGCACATTGGTCGGTGACATAATGCGCCGTATCGGTATTGCTTGTGGGGTGAATGAGGTTGAAGTTGCACTGTCAGCCAATGCATTGGTTGTGACAACAGTAATGGATGATCATTGCATAACGACGACTCGAAGTTGCGCTGATCGTGGCATTAATATGCAGGTGATAACCGAGATTCAACGTGTGTGTATCATGATGGAGAAAGGGATTCTTGATTATGATTTAGCTTATAAGAAGATCCAAGGGATCAGTCCTGAACGCTACAACCGTTGGTTAGTTGTCGTAATGATAGGGCTATCGTGTGCTTCTTTTAGCCGTCTTGCTGGTGGAGATTGGCATGTCTTTATGATGACGTTTATAGCTTCGGCTTGCGGTATGATCGTGAGACAAGAGATCGGCCATCGTCATTTTAACCCCTTATTAAATTTCGCTATTACCGCTTTTGTCACCACCACCATTTCAGCTCAGGCGGTGCTCTACAATATTGGTGGTCAACCTACTATCGTGATGGCTTCGTCAGTATTGATGCTAGTGCCTGGTTTTCCTTTGATTAACTCCGTAGCAGATATGCTTAAAGGCCATATAAATATGGGTCTCGCACGCTTCACCATGGCCAGTTTATTAACGTTGGCTACAAGCTTAGGTATTGTCGCAGCGATGAGCCTATCTGACGTATGGGGGTGGGTGAACTAATGACTATTTTTGAACTTTTTGTTGGGTTACTCAACGACATGTTTTTTGCTGCGATTCCTGCGGTTGGTTTTGCATTGGTGTTTAACGTGCCACAACGAGCGTTGATCTATTGTGCTCTCGGAGGATCCATTGGCCACGGTAGCCGTTACTTAATGATGCATTTCGGCATTCCCATTGAATGGGCGACGTTCTTTGCTGCTACATTGGTAGGTATGATAGGGGTGCATTGGTCGCATAAATTGTTAGCGCACCCGAAAGTATTTACGGTTGCAGCCTTGATTCCGATGGTCCCTGGCGTGTTTGCCTTTAAGGCGATGATTGCTATGGTTGAGATTAACCGAGCCGGATACAACCCAGAACTATTGGCATTGTTGATGGAGAACTTTTTGAAATCGATGTTCATTATCGCAGGGCTTGCGGTTGGCTTAGCAGTGCCTGGGCTGCTCTTTTATAGAAGAAGACCGATAGTATAATCGCATAATGATTTACCCTATGAGGGAAATCGGTATAATCTGTGTCTCAGAAATTACAGAGGTATAGAGTTGTGAAAATTAGCTTAATTGCAGCTATGGCTCATGGTGGGAAAATTGACAAGAGAAATGGTTTTTATTTACCTGAAGCTGGTGACAGAATTATTGGTAAAGAGAATGCCATGCCATGGCACTTACCTGCTGATTTTGCTTGGTTTAAAAAACACACTCTAGGAAAACCAGTAATTATGGGGCGCAGAACTTATGATTCTATAGGTCGCCCTCTTCCTGGAAGACAGAATATAGTTATCAGTCGTGATCCTGGGTTATCCATCGACGGGGTAACAACAGTTACATCTACAGAGGAAGCTCTGAAAGCTGTTGGAGACGTTGAAGAGGTAATGGTTATAGGTGGCGGTTCTATATATGAATCTTACCTTCCTATAGCAAATAAACTATATTTAACATTTATTGAAGCTGAAATTGAAGGTGACACTCGCTTTCCTAGCTGGGGAAGTGAAGGTTGGACTTGCGTATATAGTAAAGATTATATGAATGACGATAGAAATAGCTTTGATATGCACTTCGTTATTCTAGAGCGTTAATTATAATGAATGCTTGCTATCAATTGGTAGCAAGCATTTTAGTAGCTAACAAGTTATAGCGCTTTTTGAGTGAAAAACTGTTTGTCTTCCCAGCGAAGTATCGTCAAGTCTCCCCCCCACACACACCCAGTATCAAGTCCAATCACATCTTTTCCTGAGTAACCTTCTAGCGCAGCCCAGTGTCCAAAAATAACTGTTTTATCCAGCTTTATACGTTGTGGTAGGTCAAACCAAGGCACTAGCGGCTCAGTTGTAATTTCGTTTGGTGGAAGTTTACAGGCCATATCGAGACGACCATCAGTAAAACAGAATCGCATTCTAGTAAGGCTGTTGATCGCATAGCGATAGCGCTCAATCCCTTCTAAATTTTGACGCCATAAGTCAGGTGTGTTGCTGTACATATTCTCGATAAGCCATTGCCACTGATCGGATTTTAATAAATCAGCTATTTCCAGATTTTCAATCCGTGCTCGCTCTAGATCCCATTGAGGTGAGATACCAGCATGAGACATCACGAACTCTGGATGCTCCTGAATTAAAGGCTGTTGTCTTAACCATTCGAGCAACTGTTCACGGTCTTCCGCATCAAGAATAGGTTGAGTCTTATCTTTTGCTTTAGCTGGAAATAGCCCTAAGGAAACCGCAAGTAGATGCAAGTCATGGTTACCTAATACAACCTTAGCTGCGTCACCTAGGCTACGAATAAAGCGTAGTGTCTCCAATGATTTAGGACCTCGAGCGACCAAGTCACCAGCGACCCATAAGGTATCTTGTTGTTTGTCAAAGTTGACGGTTTCAAGCAGTAATTGAAGTTCGTCGAAGCACCCTTGGATGTCCCCGACAATATAATTCGACACAATAATTTCCTGTAGGTACAGATGTACGGCTAATTAAGAATATTAGGGATCGCGAGTCTAAATGGATCCACTTCAGTTATGAAGTCGATGCCTTTGTTATCTGTCATCACATAATGACCTTGCATAACACCCACAGGAGTTTCGATGACGGTACCACTGGTGTAAGTGTATTCGTCGTTGGCCTCAATCACGGGTTGTTGCCCAACTACGCCATCACCTTCTATGGTGAGTTGTTTGCCGTTGGAGTCGGTAATCAGCCAGCGGCGAGACATGAGTTGAACCGTTGTTTTGCTGAGGTTTTTGATGGTAATGATGTAGGCGAAGACGTAGCGGTTCTTCGTTGGTTCAGATTGTTCCTCTATGTATTTAGAGTGAACCTGACATTTGATACAAGGCGTAGATATATCCATATTCGCACCTTTTGTTGTTGGTATACTTTAAAGTATTACATAAAAAACAGGCTCCTCACCGAAGTGTAGGAGCCTTTTAGAATTATTTGTCAGCGCTGTGAGTGTCGTACAACCAGTTTGCCATGTCGACAAACTGCTCGAGCGTTAAATTCTCAGGACGCATGCCTGGGTTAACACCCAACTCTTCAAGTACTTCCTTGTCGATTAGGCTCTTGTAGCAGTTACGAACCGTTTTACGACGCTGGTTAAAGCCTTCACGACATACACGATCTAGCCATTTCAGATCTTTTGCCGGGTAAGGTAGCACTTCGTATGGCTGTAGGCGTACTACTGCAGAATCTACTTTCGGTGGCGGAACGAAGGCCGTTGGTGGCACTTCTAGCACAGGCGTCACTTTACAGTAGTATTGAGCCATTACCGTAAGACGACCATAAGCTTTAGTACCTGGGCCGGCCGCTAATCGGTTAACCACTTCTTTTTGAAGCATGAAGTGCATGTCTTGCACGTCTTTATGGAACTCAAAAAGGTGGAACATCAATGGTGTCGAGATGTTGTATGGCAAGTTACCGAAAATACGTAGCTTGTTGTTTGGCTTAACAAGTTGTTCGAAATCGAACTTCATTGCATCGCCTTCATAGATCGTTAGCTTATCAGCCAGATCGGGATGGTTGCGAAGACGTTCAGCTAGGTCTCTATCCAATTCGATAACTGTAAATTTATCGACAAGCTTACCCACTGGCTCAGTAATTGCGCCTAGACCAGGACCGATCTCTACCAAGTTTTGACCTGGTAGTGGGTTAATGCTCGATACGATGCCATCAATAATGTATGGATCGTTAAGGAAGTTTTGACCAAAACGTTTACGCGCTTTGTGCCCTAAGTGGACATCATTTCTCATTGCTTTTTCTCTACTAATTCAATGGCGTGCGTGAGCGCTGTTCTAAAGCTCCCTGTATCGGCTTGGCCTTTCCCTGCCAAGTCTAAGGCGGTACCGTGGTCGACTGATGTGCGAATAAACGGTAAGCCAAGCGTGATGTTCACTGAGCGACCAAACCCTTTGTATTTCAATACCGGGAGTACTTGGTCGTGATACATACCTAAAACAGCATCTGCATCTTGCAAATATTTTTCATTAAAGATGGTATCTGCTGGCAATGGGCCAACTAAATTGATGCCATCTTTTTGGCGAATTTTTTCTAGCGTCGGGGTGATGGTTTCTATCTCTTCACGTCCCAAGCAACCATCTTCACCAGCATGTGGATTCAAGCCACACACGTAGATAGTTGGTTTCTCAATAGCAAATTTTTCAACCAAATCTTTATTCAGAATTGCAATAATTTGCTCTAATCTGTCTTCGGTCACTGCTTGAGATACATAAGCTAGTGGGATGTGCGTTGTTACTAGCGCAACACGCAGCCCTTCTGTTGCCAACATCATCACCACCAGTGGTGTATTGGACTTCTCTGCAAAGAACTCAGTATGGCCGCTAAAAGCAACGCCAGCTCGGTTAATTACACCCTTGTGAACAGGGCCGGTGACAATAGCATCAAATTCATCATTCATACAGCCAATTGCTGCGGTTTCTAAAGTATTTAATACGTAATGACCGTTCGCTTCATTGAGTTGGCCAGCTACGGCAGTTTCAGCCAGTGGAACGTGTTTCACAACTAGTGTTCCGGAGCGTTGAGGTTGCTTGGGCGCAGTTGAATCGTAATCCAACAGCTCAACCTCGATCCCTAACATTTCAGCTCGCTCTGCTAGTAGGGTTTTATCGGCACAAACGACGAGCTGATGTGGCCAGCTTTCTTGGGATAAGGCGAGAGTCAAATCTGGCCCAATTCCCGCTGGTTCACCTGCCGTAATGACAAGGCGTTTAGTTGTCATTTTGGTCATCCTCAACCATTTCAACAAAGGCACTTGCTCTTACTTCTTGCAGCCAAGCGCCAGCTTCTTCGTTGAACTTACGGTTAAATAGAATTTGGTAAGCTTTGTTTTTCAAAGCTGAATCGGTACGGTCTACTTCTCGACGGTCTAGTACTTCAACAATGTGCCAGCCATGCACGGTTTTAAATGGTGCGCTGATCTTACCTTCAGGAAGCGTTTCTACTTGGTGCTTAAATTCAGGTACATACAAATCCGGTGTTTGGTAGCCTAGTTCACCATCTTGCACTGCAGAGCCTGGATCTTGGCTGTATTGCTGCGCAAGTTCACCAAAGCTCGCTTCACCCGCATTAACACGACGCGTGATTTCCTCTAATTGCTCCTTGGCACCGTCGTCACTTAAGATGACGGTCGGTTTAATTAGGATATGACGAGCATTAACTTCCGTTACCGCTACCGTTTCCAAGCCTTTCACATCTTCAATTTTCAGAATGTGGAAACCAACGCCGCTTCGGAAAGGACCGATGATGCTGCCTTTATTCTGCATTTTGATTTGGTCTGCAAAAATGGTAGGCATCTCTTCTTTACGCATCCAACCCCAGTCACCACCTTGTAGTGCTTTAGGGCCTTTTGAATAAGTATAAGCCATGGTGCTGAAATCTTTGCCTGAGTTAAGTTCCTCAACCACCTCTTTAGCTTGAGCTTGTAGCTCTTCTTTGGTTTGGTCATCATTAAAGCGAAGTTGGATGTGGCCGATTTTGTATTGAACGGTCGCGTTAGTCTCTTGCGCCAAGATATCCGCAAGGTTATCGACTTCAGCTGGAAGAATGTTGATACGACGACGCACTAAGGCGTTACGCGCTTCACTTGCCGCAATCTCTTTTCTTACTTGTTCGCGAAATGCATTGTAACTAAGGCCTTCTTCAGCAACCGATGCTGTTAATTGTTCTACAGTCTGGTTGTTGTCTTTCGCGATGCCTTCGATTGCTTGATCAAGTCGAGCATCATCGATACGAACGCCAATACGCTCTGCTTCTTGTGTTTGAATGGTATCGATGATCAGCTTTTCAAGCACTTGCTCATTGAGAACGTCTTGCGATGGTAGTGTTTGGCCGCTTTTCTTAGCATTTGCGCGCAGCGTCTTCATTGAAGCATCGATGTCGCTTTGTAAGATCACGCCTTCGTTAACGATAACTTTTACGCTGTCTAGTTCTACCGGCGCTGCGTAGCTTACTGATACAGTACAAGCTGCTGCGATGGCAATTAATGTGCGTTTCCACAATGTCATGTGTAATCCTTTAAATTTACTGACGTTTTATCAGTAAAGAAAATTAGTTGTTTAAGAAGAATGGGCGGCCGTATTCTAAAGAGTTTCCAGAGCTATCAAAGCCTGAAACGTTTGATCCCGATCCCGCCGATGTACCGAAGCCCACAATACCAAAATTGACACTAAAGTTGTTTTCGTAGACAGGGTCAGCATTAATGTCTGAATAGCCGCTACCAGTCCAGCTTCGGAGTTCGTTGCTATAGGTAACTCCCACGTACCAACAATCATCTTTATAGCGCAGGTTAGCTAACCACTCGATAGCAATGTTTTCGTTCATATCATGGTAGTACTGGGCGCTGGCGTACCATTTCGGAGTGAATTGGTAACCTGTGACTAAACCTGCTTGTGAGATACCTTCCCGTGTAATCTCATCAATATTAGTAATTGTCTCGCCGACATTATCTTCAATGTACTCTTTAGTGACGTAGCGGTAGTTTGCTTGAACAAAACCGTTACTGTCTATTCGATATTCAATTGTACTATTAGCTAGTTGCATTTCTGCTGAATCGATATCGTATTGAACGCCACCATGGTAAAAAAGGTAGTCATCGTAATTAAAGTCGACCTCAACTGCCCAGGATGAATAATTAGATTTTTCTGTTGAATCGTTGTTGCCAGTTGATTGCTTTGTTTCTTTATCGATATAAAAAATTTGACCGAAAGAAATATTAAGACGTTCTTTGTACTCGTCATCAAAGAAGCGAGAAGACGCACCATAGCTTAGCTGATTTGCAGCCGCTATAAAATCAACCCCACTGTATTTCCTACTTCTAAATAAGCCGTAATAATCTGTCTGTAAAAGAGTAGTATCGTAGCGAGCAATGTTATTTTGTTCTTCTTCGGGAACGTAAAGGTATTGAACTTGTGGTTCAAGAGTTTGTGTGTACCCGTTCATTAATGTAGTGTCGCGCTCAAGTACAATACCTGCATGACTTCTAAATTCGGGTATAACTCTGCTAACACTTTCTTCTAAATCAGCATACTCTGCTACAGATGTATCCACACCACTCAGGTCTTGGTTATAGTATGTTCCAAGTAGGCGAGCCTCGGTTGTCCATGTACCCCAAGTTGTACTTAATGGTACTTTTAACCCTGGTTCTATGTGCAATCGTGTTGCTGTTGGTTTTCCTTTTGCATCTGTATCAAATTGAGAGATATGACTAATCATATCCACCTCTACAGAGTCCCATATAATAGGAGCGTAATAGTTAAATGTTAGCTGCGGCATTAAACGATAGGCTTGGTTATCTCCATCGGTAAGTACTTGGAAGTCACGAACTGCGATGGATGCATCCCAGTTTAGAGATCGGTAAGTAACTTGTCCTGATTGTAAAAGCTGACCGTCTTCTCTATTACCGATATTTGAATCCACATCTGAAAAATAATTAACATCACTAACCTTTGAATAGTCGATGTCAAACTTCCATGCTTGTTGATAGATCCCTTCAAAGTTGAACTGCCCACCCCAACGACTGCCTTGTTCCGGGTATTTATCATCACTTTCTAGGAACTCAAACTTTAAGTTACTTTCACCAAAATCACTTAAATGACGGAACTCGTTATTAAGTTGCGTTCCACGTTCTGCCATATATTTAGTTGTGATAAGTAGATCGTAGTTTGGTGCTATATTCCAATAAAATGGTACTTCGGTTTCGAAACCATCACTAGAGCCGTATGAAATCGTTGGGTACAAAAAGCCAGTTTTACGTTTATCACCCACTGGAACGGTGAGATACGGCAGATAGAAAACAGGAACATCTAGAATTTCAAAACGCGGATTGTAGAATGTGGCTTCTTCTTCATCTTGATCTAGTTCAATACTAGAGGCTTTTAATCTCCATGATTTATCACCAAGTGGACAGGATGTGATAGATCCGTCTTCCATGGTATAAACCGCTTTGCCAGTGCGAGATATATATTGGGCATCTCCTCGGCCTGGTTCACAAAGAAACTGATATTGAGTGTTCTCTAATTCGATTTGATCAGTATTTAGATTATTTGTCGCTTTATCGGAAATGGATTTTATTTGGCCATCACTAAAGTTTACGTTGCCTTCAGCTACAACGATATTTTCTTGTTGGTGCAGGGTCACATTATCGGCAAGGATGGTCTTGTTCCCTTGCGTAACTCTTACGTCACCCGAATATATTGCTTTGTCACCATTGATAGCTTCTAAGCGATCTGACTCAACATGAGCGGGTAGTTGTGTCTCGTTTTCTGCAGCGGGCTCGATCAAGCATTGATCTATAGAGGGCATTTCCTGCACACTACTATCGGTGATTGTTTCAGCTTGAGTTGTCGACACGTATAATGCCGTACTTATAGACGCGGCTAACAAGGTGCGGGAAAAAGATTGCATGAAGTTGAACTATCCTGTGTCACTAGATGAAGGGTTGATCTAGTATCAATCCAATTAATAAAGCATTTTCCTTATGATAAAGGAAATATTAGCATTCAGCATCATCAGACAGCGTTACTCAGATAAAATTCATAGATAGAGAACACATAATGCAAATATTTGGCAAAATTTTGGGCGCGTTTTTTGGCTTTTTATTTGGAGGGCCGCTCGGTTTAGTTTTTGGTCTGTTTTTAGGGCATCAATTTGATAAGGCTCGACGTTTAAGCCAATCGGGCTTCAATAGCTCTGGTTTTGGCCGAGGTCCAAGCCAAGCTGAAAGACAAAACGAGTTTTTCAAATCTGCTTTTGCGGTTATGGGACACGTTGCTAAAGCTAAGGGGCAGGTTACACCAGAAGAGATTCAGCTCGCTTCTACAATGATGGAGCGTATGAACCTGCATGGCGAACAACGTAAAGCGGCTCAAGATGCTTTCCGTGACGGCAAAGAGAGTGACTTCCCATTAAGCGATGTACTTGAACGTGTGAAAATCTCATCGGGTGGTCGTTTTGATCTTCTGCAGTTTTTTCTTGAGCTACAAGTGTCCGCAGCATTTGCCGATGGAAGCTTGCACCCGAGTGAACGTCAGGTTCTGCATAAGATAGCGCAAGGTCTTGGATTTTCTGCAGAACAGCTAGAGCGCCGCTTGCAGATGCAAGAAGCAGCATTTCGTTTTCAACAGCAAGGTGGAAGCTTTGGTGGCCATCAAGGCCATGGGCAATCATCGGGTTGGCAACAAGCTTCGCAACAAAACCAACTGGCCGATGCGTTTAAAGTTCTCGGTGTGAGTGAAAGTGCCGACGGTAAAGAGGTTAAGAAAGCTTACCGCAAGCTGATGAATGAGCATCACCCAGACAAATTGATGGCGAAAGGTTTACCACCAGAAATGATGAACGTTGCGAAAGAAAAATCGCAAGAAATTCAAAATGCTTATGACCTAATAAAGAAGGTCAAAGGTTTTAAGTAACCGAACATTAAACCGAGTAATAACAAAATTACTCGGTTTTTATTAAAGGGAATTATATGACGGTAACGTATCAGGATGTTCTAGAATTTTGGTTCGATGAATTGACGCCAAAAGACTGGTTTACTGGCGGCGAAGAAATTGATGTTTTGATAGAGTCTCGATTTGCTGAGGTACACAAAGCAGCAGCTCAAGGGGAGCTATTTGAATGGCGACAAAACGCACAAGGACGATTGGCTGAAATTATCGTGCTTGATCAGTTTTCTCGAAATATGGGTCGAAACAGTCCAGTAGCATTTTTGGCTGATCCTATGGCGTTGGTTTTAGCGCAAGAGGCGGTAGCGGGTGGTTTTGATCACCAGCTTAACGAGCAACAAAAAAGCTTCCTGTATATGCCTTATATGCACAGTGAATCTTTGTTGGTTCATGAACAAGCCGTGGAGCTCTTTTCTCAAACGGGATTAGAACATAATCTTGATTTTGAGTTTAAGCACAAGGTCATCATTGAGCGTTTTGGTCGCTACCCTCATCGTAATGAGGTGCTAGGGCGAACTTCGACTCCTGAAGAGGTTGAGTTCTTACAGCAACCGGGCTCAAGCTTTTAATCGTAGAAATACGGTCAAAGAATTGAGAAGAGGCTAGAGGTTAATAAAAACCTTTAGCCTCTTTTTTGTTTAGCTGCATTCATGAGCTTTAACGTTAAAACTAGTTTGCTTGGTTAAGCGACCAATCATAGTCATAACTGATTTTTTCAGTGTTCGTCACCGGCTTTGTTCGATACTGGTCTAAGTGCTGAATGAGCTGTTTCTCTGTACCAAAATCCACAGCAAACCATTCGTAAATCGATGATAGTTGGATTTTGTTGTTTCCAATCAACACGCCCTTATCGCTATTTACAAAATCACTAGCAGCTTGTTCTAACAAGGCTTCAGTGTTGTCAGAGGTAAAAGCTTCAGGCTGTAAATTAGGACAACCTAAACTCGCACAATTCACTGCATAATGCGTGCGTGGATCTTGCCAAATCGGTCTTAAGATTCGATGCTCAATATCATTGAGTGTTAGTGACTTCCCGTTAACGATTACTACATCATCTCCCCACGGTCCAAAACTAAACAGTCCGCCGAGCTTGGTGATGGATTTTATTGGGTAAGCATCGAGAATTAGATCGACAGTCACGGCGTTATATAGATTAACCCAGTAGGCATATTGTTCCGCTCTTGAATAGTCGAGTGGATTCAACTGCTCTAGCCTCTTGATGTATTGCTTGAGCTTTGTCTTATCTGCAGTGCTCACAGCTTGATAGCGAACTAGGGTGTTTTGCCCTTGTTTAACTAAGTAGTTATCGATAAATTGCTGCCAGTCTTGATGAGATACCTGTTCTTGGTTGGTTTCATTGCTTTGGTTCCAGTATGGCCAAAGATCAGATTTAGGCGCAGACCAAGCTAAGGTTGAGAAAAGTAGGCTGACAATAAAAAGTAGTTGTTTCATGGCATTCTCCTGATGACTGACTATTAAGACCTTATGCTTTACGATTTTCTTTCATAGCTCTTCAGTTAAATAGCGGAACTGATCAAAATAAAGGGATGAGCCTAATAAGCACATTAAGTTAAGCTAAAAGCTCAGCCAAATAAAAAAGGTTGGCACTAGGCCAACCTTTTATATGTACACAAAACTGTGTGATGCTATTTCAGAAAGCTAGGAATCTTAGCTTCAAACTCTGAAATCTTATCTGCGTGTTGAAGCGTTAGGCCGATGTTATCTAGACCATTCAGCAAACAGTGACGACGGAACTCATCAATTTCAAATGAGTACTCTTTTCCATTAGCACTGACTGTCATTGCTTCTAAATCAACGTCGATCTCAGCACCTTCATTCGCTTCAACGAATTGGAAAATCTCATCAACTTCTTGATCAGTAAGACGAACAGGAACCATCTGGTTATTGATCGAGTTACCGTAGAAAATATCTGCAAAGCTTGGCGCGATCATCACTTGAATACCGTAATCGGCAAGCGCCCAAGGTGCATGTTCACGAGATGAACCACAACCAAAGTTTTCACGAGCCAGTAGAATTGAAGCGCCTTTATAACGTGGGGCGTTCATTACAAACTCAGGGTTTGGCTGTTGGCCTGCGTCATCAAGGAAGCGCCAGTCGTGGAACAAGTGCTTACCAAATCCAATACGGTTCACTTTCTGTAGAAACTGCTTTGGAATGATCGCATCAGTATCGATGTTGGCCGTATCTAGAGGAACGACTAATCCGGTGTGTTGTTGAAAACCTGACATGTTAAATCCTCTAATTAAAGTTCACGAATATCGACAAAGTGACCAGCGATTGCCGCTGCGGCTGCCATTGCTGGGCTAACTAGGTGCGTACGACCATCACGACCTTGGCGACCTTCAAAGTTACGGTTTGATGTAGAAGCACAGCGCTCTTGTGGACCTAAACGGTCATTGTTCATTGCAAGACACATAGAGCAGCCTGGTAGGCGCCATTCAAAGCCTGCTTCGATGAAGATCTTATCTAGGCCTTCAGCTTCAGCTTGCGCTTTTACTTGCTCAGAACCCGGAACGATCAATGCTTGAACATGTTTCGCTACTTGGCGGCCTTTTGCTACCGCTGCTGCTGCGCGCATGTCTTCGATACGAGAGTTAGTACAAGAACCCACGAAAACTTTATCGACGTTGTAATCAGATAGAGATTTACCCGCTTCAAGCCCCATGTAAGCCAGCGCTTTTTCAGCAGATGCTTTTTCAACAGGGTCTGCGAAGCTTTCTGGTGCTGGGATTGGTGTGTCTACTGAGATCACCTGACCTGGGTTAGTACCCCAAGTGACTTGTGGTTTGATGTCTGCCGCTTCTAGCGTTACAACAGCATCGAATTCTGCATCAGCATCGGTTTTCAATGTGTTCCAGTATTCAATTGCCTCTTCTAAGTCTTCGCCTTGTGGAGAGAACTTACGACCTTTGATGTATTCGTATGTTGTTGCATCTGGAGCAATTAGACCCGCTTTAGCGCCAAGCTCGATCGCCATGTTACATACCGTCATACGACCTTCCATTGTAAGGTCGGTAATCGCCTCACCACAGAATTCAACCACGTAGCCTGTACCGCCAGCCGCCGTTGTCTTACCGATGATCGCCAGTACGATATCTTTTGCTGTAATACCTTCCGCTACTTGACCTTTGACTTCAATCTTCATGGTTTTAGCGCGAGCTTGTTTTAGCGTTTGCGTTGCTAGAACGTGCTCAACTTCAGAAGTACCGATACCGAATGCAAGAGAACCAAATGCACCGTGTGTAGCCGTGTGTGAGTCACCACATACGATGGTCATGCCCGGTAGCGTGATACCTAGCTCAGGGCCCATTACGTGCACAATGCCTTGGTATTTGTGGTTTAGGTCGTAAAGCGTGACACCAAACTCTTCACAGTTCTTCGATAGCGTTTCCATTTGGATACGAGCCATCTCACCAGAAGCGTTGATGTCTTTGGTTTGTGTCGATACGTTGTGATCCATGGTCGCAAAAGTTTTGCCTACTTGGCGAACTTTACGACCTTTTTCACGCAGGCCATCAAAGGCTTGTGGCGACGTTACTTCGTGGACTAAGTGGCGATCGATATAAAGAATTGGTGTTTCGCCTTTCGCTGCAACCGCAACGTGAGCGTCATAAACTTTTTCGTATAAGGTTTTTGCTTGCTGGTTTGTCGACATAGCTTTTCTTCCTTGGGAGCATCAGTCCCAGTGTTTGTTTCGAGCCAAGTCATGCTATTTAAGCTGACTTGGCTTGATATTATTCTTATGTACTTGCTTCTAATCTAAGCATCTAGCTTATGAAGCTAAGATGTACTCAGCGATCTTGTCACCCATTTCAGAGGTAGTCAGCGCTTGGTTTTTGCCTGCAAGGTCAGCGGTTAGCTCGCCTGCAGAAAGTGCTTTAGATACCGCTGTTTCGATGTCTTGCGCTGCGGCTTCTTCGCCTAGGCTGTAACGAAGCATTAGCGCTGCAGAAAGAATTTGCGCTACTGGGTTCGCGATGTTCTTACCGGCGATATCTGGTGCGCTGCCACCTGCTGGTTCGTATAGGCCGAAGTTACTTTCGTTCAAGCTTGCAGAAGGAAGCATACCCATAGAACCCGTGATCATTGCGCACTCATCAGAGATGATGTCACCGAAGATGTTTGAACATAGCATTACGTCAAACTGAGATGGATCTTTGATTAGCTGCATGGTCGCGTTGTCGATGTACATGTGGTTTAGCGTGACATCTGGGTAGTCTTTCGAGATTTCTTCAACCACTTCACGCCATAAGATAGAGCTCTGAAGAACGTTTGCTTTATCGATTGAGTAAACGTTTTTGTTACGTAGACGAGCAGATTCAAAAGCAATCTTCGCAATACGTTCGATTTCGTAACGGTGGTAAACCTCAGTATCAAAGGCTTTCTCTGTTGCGCCTTCGCCTTCACGACCTTTAGGTTGGCCGAAGTAGATGCCGCCAGTTAATTCACGAACAACAACGATGTCGAAACCATTACCTGAAATGTCAGCACGCAAAGGAGAGAAAGGCTCTAAACCTTTGTGGATTTGTGCAGGACGTAGGTTACAGAACAATTGGAAGTGCTTACGCAGAGGAAGTAGGGCACCACGTTCTGGTTGATCGTTTGGTGGAAGGTGTTCCCACTTAGGACCGCCAACCGAGCCGAAAAGTACCGCGTCAGATTCTTCACAACCTGTTACTGTCGCTTCTGGAAGTGGACAGCCGTGGTTATCAATTGCGATACCACCAACATCATACTCTTCACGAGAAAAGCTAATCGCGTGCTTCTTTTCGATTGCGTCTAGCACTTTGTGTGCTTGCTGCATTACTTCTGGGCCAATGCCATCACCAGGTAGTACGGCAATCTTGTATGATTTATCAGTCATGTTAATCCTTTAATTCTTGTTACTGAGCTAGTTGGCTCGTTTTAAATTTTGTCCCTAAAGCCAACAACAGCGGCTCTAGGGCTCTGTTATCGGGTGCTTAAACTGTCGCGATTCTTTGCTGCTTCATTTCAGCGATGGTGTCTGCACGTTGAATGCTATTGATAACGTGCAATAGCGCTTGACCAGAAGCTTCAACGATATCCGTTGAAACGCCCGTACCGTGGTACTTACGGCCTTTATAGTTCGCAATAATATCGGCTTGACCTAAGCCATCTTCGCCTTCGCCTTTCGCGGTCAGGTCGAATTTATCCAATGCAATTTCGTAACCCGTTAAGCGGTAGATACATTGGTATAAAGCATCTACAGGGCCGTTACCGACAGCCGCTTCGCATTTCTCTTCATCGCCACATTGCAGCTTGATGCTGGTGGTAGACATAACACTACCAGATTGTACGCTTAGGTAGTTAAGTTTATAGAAGTCATCTTCGTCGCGTAGGTTCGCGAAATGCATTAATGCTTCTAAGTCGTAATCGAATACTTGGCCTTTACGGTCAGCCAGCTTCAAGAAGTCTTCGTACAATGAATCTAGGTTGTATTCGTTGTCTTTGTAGCCCATCGCGTCCATGTGGCTCTTAACAGCCGCTCGGCCACTACGGCTTGTTAGGTTCAATGCCTTGTTCTTCAAACCGATAGACTCAGGCGTCATGATCTCGTAAGTGTTCTTGTTCTTAAGCATGCCATCTTGGTGAATACCTGAAGAGTGGCTGAATGCGTTAGCACCGACGATTGCCTTGTTGTCTTGAATTGGCATGTGGCAAAGCTGGCTAACCAACTTACTGGTGCGGTGAATCTCTTTATGATCCAAGCCGGTGTGAACACCCAAAAGCTCTTGACGAGTTTTGATGATCATTGCGATTTCTTCTAAAGAACAGTTACCTGCACGTTCGCCAATACCATTGATTGTGCCTTCAATTTGACGAGCGCCCGCTTGCACAGCAGCAATTGAGTTTGCAACCGACATACCTAAGTCATCGTGACAGTGAACAGAGATGATCGCTTGGTCGATGTTGGGTACGCGATCGAATAGCGTTTTGATAATGCCACCAAACTCATTCGGTACTGTATAGCCTACCGTGTCTGGAATATTGATGGTTTTTGCGCCAGCGTTAATCGCGGCTTCAACCATACGACATAGGTTGTCGATAGGGGTACGACCGGCATCTTCACATGAGAACTCAACATCGTCAGTGTAGTTACGCGCGTGTTTGACGGCTTTCACTGCCATCTCGACAACATCGTCGTAGCTGCGGCGTAATTTGTCTTGTACGTGAACCGTCGATGTAGAGATGAAGGTGTGAATACGGAACTGGTCAGCAACTTTAAGCGCTTCTGCAGCGGCGTCGATATCTTTCGCTACGGCACGAGAAAGTGCACAAATACGGCTGTCTTTGATGTGTTTAGCGATGGTTTGTACAGACTCAAAATCACCTGGCGAAGAGATAGGGAAGCCAGCTTCGATAACATCGACACCCAGTCTCTCAAGAGCATAAGCGATCTGTAACTTCTCTTTTACCGTAAGGCTTGCAGCCAATGCTTGCTCGCCGTCACGTAAGGTAGTATCAAAAATTATTACTTGATCGTTCATGGGTGCTTCCTTATATCGATAATGAATCGATTGCTATCCAAATTATTATTAAGAATGATGTTCTTTTAAAAGTGCCAGTTACAAAAAAACCCGCTCAGTGCGGGTTTTAATATTTGTGTAGTTCTTGACCCACAACTTACCCGCGCGATTGGTTCACGATAAGGAGAAGTTTCAGCAGTAGAGAAGAAGAAAAAATCATTACACAAATATCCGTAAATAAACTGTTAACACCATATTTACCGTAATTTATTCTGAGCGTCAAACAAGAAAATCCAATATCAGCGTACATTGGCAGTGTTTTGGTTTGGTTTGTGCTGTTTTTTGTTCTTTAGTTGGCTAAATCGACTGATTGGTGGTTTTGTATTGGCGGGTTAGTTTATCGTTTGGTCGATGTGTAGGTTAAAACTTTGTAGTAAATCTTTTTGATGGAACGATTCACCAAAAAAATTACAAGCGTGACCCAATTAATTAATCACTTGATTAAATAGTGAGTAATTAATCTTCTACTGTTACGCCTGTTTATCTCTATAATTAATCGGATGATTAATTATAGAGATGGATTTTTGCCATGACGGCACGAAAAGCGGGGCGACCTCAACAGAACTTAGATGTTCGACAGTTATTGATTGAGCATGCTCGCGATCTGTTTGTTGTTCAGCCATACGACAAGGTCTCGACACGTCTGATTGCTGATCGTGCGGGTGTGAACATTGCGATGATCCGTTATTACTTTGGCAGTAAGGCTGGGTTATTTGAGGCGATGCTACGTGAAACCCTACGACCGATGCAATTGCAGATGCAAAGGTTGGTTGAAGAAAGCAGTCATGAGAACTTTCTTGATTTAATGCGGACTTACTACAAAGAGATGGTCAAGGTGCCCAAGTTTCCACGCTTGATTGCCCAAGTAATGAATATGCCTCCCTCTGAAGTGCAAAGAGAGTTGCTCGAAAAGGTTTTCCTCGATGTGGCCAAGCCAGCCCAAGATGTCATTTTTGAAAAGTTGGTGGCACAAGGTGTCTTAAGAAAAGAGATGGATCCCAAGCTCTGTCGCGTGTCGTATATAAGCTTGATGGTATTTCCATTCATTGCACCGCCCCCTCTATTAGCAATCCATGGTATTGAGATTAATGAAGAATTTCTTAACCGTTTAATCGAACACAACATTCAATTGATGACAGAAGGCTTTATAAACACGCCTAGCCCTTCTTCCGTGCAGGACCAAAGATAATGAAAATAAATAAAAAACTACTCTTCTTTCCGGCACTTGCGGTTGGTGTCATTGGCCTTGTGGTTGCGATTAACTTGAAGCCGGATCTTCCAACCAAGCCTGCGGGTGATAGAGCTCGCTTAGTTGACACAGTAAGCCTAGAGCAACAACTGATAGCACCGTTAGCGGTTGGTTTTGGCAAAGTGGTGCCGAAAGTCGAATGGAAAGCGATTGCCGAGGTGACAGGACAGATCGTTTATCGCCATCCGGATCTTGAGAAAGGTCAGGTGATCCCCGCCGGAACGGTCGTGCTCAAGGTTGATCCATTGGATTACGAATTGAAGCTGATACAAGCAGAGGCGGATCTAAAATCAAGCCAAACCTCATTAGCAAAATTGAATCAAGAAGAAGACAACCTGAATCAGACTCTTAAGATCGAAAAGAATCGCTTAGTGATCAGCAACAAAGAGCTACAACGTAAACAAGATCTGCGTAAGAAAGGGCTGACTTCTCAATCGGATGTCGACCTGCAACAACAAAGTGCACTTTCTCAACAGAAGCTAGTGTTGGATATCGCGAACCAAATCGCTTTAATGCCTGATGAAAAACGCGTTGCGGAAGCGGTGATAAAGGTCAATGTATCTAAAGTGAAAGAGGCGCAGCGCTCTCTCGATAAGACCACCATCATTTTGCCAAGAGCGATGAGAATTGCTCAAGTTGATATCGAACAAAATCAAGTGGTTAATCTTCAGCAAGAGATGTTTGTTGCTCACGGAATTAATGTCATGGAAGTGGAGGCGCAACTTTCTATTCACGATATGCAAACTTTAGCCTCGAGCTTTAATCAATTCCCTCGCGATGCTGCAGGTATCCCTAATCCTTATGAAGCGCCAATCAAAGCGACGATTCAACTTAACAGCGGCAACCTGAACCTGAGTTGGCCTGCGAAGGTGGCAAGAATCAGTGAGACGGTTGATGAAAACCAAGCGACGGCCGGAATTATTCTCGAGATCGCTCAAGACTATTCACAACTGCAGCCAAGCAATGCGACCCCTTTGGTCAACGGCATGTTTGTAAAAGCTGAGATTGAAGGTGTCGCGAATCTAAGTTGGGTGGTTCCAGAGCGAGCACTGCACGGTGATAAGGTTTACCTGATGGATGACAATCAGCGCTTGCAAGTAGTGAATGTTGAAGTGCTTTATCGCAGAGACAATCAAGTGATTGTGAGTGGTGAGCTACAAACGGGAGATAAACTGGTTCTCAATGATGTCCTGCCAGCAATCGAAGGCATGTTACTGAGAGAATCGAACTCTACAGAGGTTAAGCTTGAATCTGATACTCAGGAGAGTGCGTCATGATCAAGTTCTTTTCTAGGCACCCAACAGCTGCAAACTTGTTGATGCTTGGGTTATTGATCATGGGTATAAGCTCATTATCAACCATCAAGCGTGAAACCTTCCCCGCTTATGATCCGCCTTATATTATGGCTGCCATCGTTTATCCCGGTGCATCACCACAAGAAGTGGAAGAAAGCCTGTGTGTACGAATGGAAGATGCCGTCGATGGCCTAGCTAACATTGAAGAGACTCAGTGTGAAGCCATAGAAGGTAGTGCACGTCTAATCCTGAAGTTGAATGAGAAAGCGGATATCGGTCGAATGCTGGTGGATGTGCAAACTCAAATCAACTCGATCAATGATTTCCCAACTGAGATTGAATCGCCTGTTGTTCAAGAACTGGATTGGAATGAACCGGTTGTTGATATCGCCATCACAGCAGAAACATCGTGGCCGGAGCTTAAGGCCTACGCTGAAGACCTCAAACGTATCATGAAGCTTGATTATGATGTTTCACTGGTCGATGTTAGCGGCTTCTCTGATCATCAATACCGCGTTGAACTGGATACCCAAGCCATTCGCCAGCTGGGTTTGAGTGTCGGTGATATCGCAGACCAGATTGGCCGTCAGAATGTAAAACTGCCAAGCGGTAACGTTGAAACACCAGACAAGAATTTTCTGATTCGTTTTGATGAAAGACGAATTACACCGGTTGAGCTGGAAAGCATCGTGGTTGGCTCTGCGCCTAATGGATCAGTGATCCGTCTGAGAGACATTGCAAAAATAACCGACCGCTTTGAGCTTGATGAACAGAAGGTGTTGTTTGATGGAAAGCCATCGGCTCTGTTGAAAATCAGTAAAAACAAAGAAGATGATGCGTTACGAATCAAAGAGAACGTGACGCGTTTCGTTGAAGATCAGAGCGCGATTGCCCCTGATGGCGTGACGCTACAAATGACCAACGATCTCTCGTCGGTACTTTGGGATCGCTTAACCATGATGGTGCGCAATGGCTGGCAAGGTATTGTTCTGGTATTTGCCACCATGTGGTTGTTCTTCAGTTTGCGTTATTCATTCTGGGTAGCTGCTGGCCTGCCGGTAGCCTTCCTTGGTGGTTTGTTCTTGATGGCTAACCTTGGTTTATCGATTAACATCATGTCATTGGTTGGCTTGCTAATGGCGATTGGTATCATGATGGATGACGCCATCGTGATTGCCGAATCGATAGCGTCCCATTTAGATCGGGGGCAAAACGTTGATGATGCGGTGTACAACGGCGTTAAGAAAGTGCTTCCCGGAGTCTTATCTTCTTTCTTAACTACGGTGTGTATTTTCGGTAGCTTGCTGTTTCTCGATGGGGAAATGGGCGCGGTGCTTAAGGCTGTTCCTCAAGTATTGATATTAGTGCTCTCGTTGAGCTTGATTGAAGCCTTCCTGATTCTGCCTAATCACTTGTCTCATTCATTACACAAAGAAAAGAATGACAAGCCAGCGCTGCGCTTCAAAGTTGTGTTGTTAGAGAAGTTTGAGAACTTTCGTAATACCACCTTGATGAACATGGTTGAGAAAGTGGTTACATTCCGCTACGCCTTTATGGGCGGAGTGCTGACCCTGCTGTTGCTTTCGGTAGCCTTGATTGCTGGTGGCGTTGTTAAGTTCCAACCTTTCCCTGAGCTTGATGGTGATATTGCCGAGGCGCGTATCATTCTTCCGCCGGGCGCATCATTGTCTCAAACCGAGAGAGTCGTAGACAAAATTGTCGCGTCTGCTGAGCGTTTGAATGAGCAATGGAGCGAAGAGGTTGAGGATGGTAATAAATTGGTTGAGCATATCACCAGCCAATTCAATGCCAACGCAGACGCCAATGAATCAGGGCCACATTTAGCTACTGTGCGTTTAGACTTACGCGGTGCAGAGAGCCGTAACACGGTTATCGATGATTTCATCAATGCATGGCGTGAAGATATCGGCGATTTGGCTGATCCTATCTCGCTGGTTTTTAAACAACCGACGATGGGGCCGGGTGGCCGTGCTATCGAGATCCGTGCCAAGCATGATGATCTGGCTGAATTGAAGTCTGCTTCTCTGGAGATTCAGGAATACCTCAATCAGTTTGACGGAGTGCATGGTGTGCTTGATGACATGCGCATGGGGAAAGAAGAAATCTTAGTTAAACTTCGCCCAGGAGCCGAAACCTACAATGTGAATGGGCAGATGATAGCGTCCCAATTACGAGCGGCTTTCTTTGGGCAAACTGCGGATGAGATTCAAATTGGCGTTGAGAACATCTCGATTGAGGTGCGCCTTGATAAAGAACAGGCAGGCGATTTACAACAACTGGCTAACTTCCCAATCATCACAGCAGATGGCAGCCAGATTCCGCTAGCGACATTGGCAACGCTAGATTTCCAACGTAACTACGTACGAATCCAACGTATCGATGGGCTGAGAACCATTAGTATCTTTGGTGATGTTGATAATAAGAAGGCGAGTTCTTCAGCAATTTTGGCTCAGTTCCAAAAAGATGAAGCAGCCAAACTTATTCAGAAGTACCCGGGCTTACGCTTTGATTTCGAAGGGGAAGCCAAAGATGCAGCTAAGACTGGAGCCTCGATGGGCAAAGGCTTCTTGCTCGGCCTATTCGGCGTGTTTGCGATTCTTAGTTATCAATTCCGAAGCTACTTAGAGCCTGTGGTCGTGATGTTGGCGATTCCACTCGCCTTTATTGGAGTGGTGGTTGGGCACTGGATACTTGGCCACTCTTTGAGTATGCCAAGCATGATGGGCTTTGTGTCGCTTGCCGGTATTGTGGTAAATGATTCCATCTTGTTGGTGCAGTACATTCGTCACCATGTCGATGAGGGAGATAGCGTGCACGACTCGGTAGTGAAAGCCAGTCGCGAGCGTTTCCGTGCGGTATTCTTGACCTCAATGACGACAGCGGCAGGTTTGCTACCGCTGTTGACGGAAACCAGCTTACAGGCTCAGGTTATCCAGCCTCTGGTTATTTCTATCGTGTTTGGCATATTTGCCTCGACCTTACTGGTGTTGTTTATGATCCCTGCGGCCTACGCGATACTGGCGGACTTTGGTTTAGTGAAAAAGCATGAGCCATTAGCGCTATAACCTTTAGCGCTATTATCATTAGTGAGCACTATTATCATTAGCGAACGCTATAGCTATTAACACGATAGAAGTAGCGTTTGCTTGCTTATATAAAGAAGTAAAAACGTAGAAGAATAAAGCGGCCTTGGGTCGCTTTATTTTTATCTGCAGTTTCTAGGCCCCATCAGCTTGCTTAGCGAAAGCGGTCAATTCGCCTCAAAATTCATTTTAGTTCATTCAAAACGTCACTTAACTGTCATTTCAGGAGCATAACTTGAGCCTTAACTGAATAAGGATTGTTAAGGAGATTGTATGCGTACTATCGAACCTATTGTCCGCTGGGATGTGGCATTTTCTGTTTTCTGTTTAAAGAGCCGTTATAGCGGACAACAGGCGACACTCAGTAAGGCGGTGTCTCATACTGGAGATGGACACCTTTACGTTTTGATTGCTTTGGTTGCACTACTGGCTGACAGTTACACCGGTCGAGATTTTCTATTGGTGGGCTTAACTGCCTTTGCAATCGAGTTACCTATTTACTGGTTTGCCAAAAATACCCTCAAGCGTCGCAGACCCGCTGAATTCTCTTCATTGCTTTACTCCCATATTGTGCCATCTGATAAATACAGCCTGCCTTCTGGGCATTCCGCTGCGGCTTTTGTTATGGCGACTCTAATCGGACATTTCTATCCGAGCTTGTACCTCTTTAGCCTGATTTGGGCGACTGCGATTGCTGGCTCTCGAATCCTACTTGGTGTGCACTTTTTAACGGACGTACTGATTGGCGCAGCCTTGGGCATCGCTTGTACTAGCCTTGCTATCAGCTTCATCCTGTAATCATTTTGTTGGCAACAACCACTGCCGAGCTTAAGTGGCAAACATAAAGGAACATGCATGAAAATTTTATATGGCGTACAAGGCACAGGGAATGGGCACATCGCTCGAGCGAGGGCAATGGCTGTGGCTTTTCGTCAGCAAAATATCGATGTCGACTTTCTGTTCTCTGGGCGAGACGAGAGCAAGTACTTCTCGATGGAAGCGTTTGGTAATTATCAGACCCGCAGCGGCTTAACTTTTTACAGCGAGCAGGGGCAGGTTAAATACGGCAAGACATTCATCAAGAACAACATCTGGCGATTTCTCAGTGAGATTAATCAGATCGATTTGACGCCTTATGACTTAGTGTTGAATGACTTTGAGCCTGTGACTGCATGGGCAGCTAAGAGGCAAGGTGTGCCATGCATTGGCATAAGCCACCAGAATGCGTTCCGCTACGATGTACCTAAAGAAGGGGGCAACTGGATTGAACATTCGGTGATTCAACATTTTGCCCCAACTGAGCACTCGATTGGTTTGCATTGGTATCACTTTGAACAACCGATACTGCCGCCTATCGTTCACACGCTGGCTGGTGATAAACAAACAAAAGCAGCACAAAACTTTACGTTGGTCTATTTGCCGTTTGAGGATCTTGAGTCGATCTCAGAGCTGCTGATGAAGTTCATTTCGCACAACTTTGTCTGTTACCACCCGGATGTTATTGAGCATAGCCGAGTCGAAAATATTGAGTTCAAACCACTGAGTCATGCCGGTTTCCAATTCGACCTCAATCAATGCTCTGGTGTAGTGGCTAATGGCGGCTTTGAATTGCCATCTGAAGCCTTAACTTTGGGGAAGAAATTGCTTCTTAAACCACTCGAAGGGCAGTTCGAACAACAGAGTAATGTGGCGACGCTAGAGGCTCTTGGATTAGCTCAAACTATGACCTTTTTAGATGCGGCTATCATGCGCAGTTGGCTCGATGAAAAACAAGCTGAAGTGGTCACTTATCCCGACGTGGCAAGTGCACTTGTTGAGTGGGTGTTAGCGGGCAATTGGTCCAACCAAGATGACTTAAGAAAGCAACTTTGGGACAAGGTCGATTTTCCTAGTTATGCATCGCTCACTTAACTCATAAGTGTTATTTCTGAATCAACCAGTCAAACAATTCATGGGTTCAATAAATTGTAACAAATGTAACCAAACGATAGAACAGCTAAATAAGTCGAAATGAAACTCATAAGTGATGCATTTTATGTTTTTTTATAACTCTATAAATAATTGATTTTTAGATGTTATTTAATCATTAAGGTAAAATAAAATTATTCTTTATCAATCTTGTTGGTAGCTCGAGATTTATTGGTTAATAGTAATGGTAATCCGAAAAACATCGGTCTGATAAATATAAGAATTAGTGGTTATCTATTCCTATACCATTACCAATTTAACGCTGTCGAACCGACAAGAGGCAACTTGAATGTTAGAGAAAAAAGACGCAATGAGTGCTATTGCAAGCTACAGAATGGAAAGCACACTTCGTGGAGTCGACTTAAATCTTTTGACTGTATTTGATGCAGTTATGCAAGAGCAAAACATTACACGTGCAGCTCATAATCTGGGTATGTCTCAGCCTGCTGTAAGTAACGCTGTTGCTCGTCTAAAAGTGATGTTTAACGACGAACTATTCATGCGTCAAGGTCGTGGTATTCAGCCGACTCAACGTGCTCGTCAGTTGTTTGGTCCAATCCGCCAAGCACTACAGTTAGTACGCAATGAACTGCCAAGTTCTGTGTTCTCTCCAGAGTCGTCTTCTCGTCTGTTCAAACTTGCGATTTGTAGCCCTTGTGACATGCGTTTTGCACCTAAGATCATGTCGACAATCAACGACCAAGCACCGAGCGTTAAACTGCACATGGATGCAGAATTCGATCGTCAACTTTCTGAGCGTATGCGCTACCAAGAAATCGACTTCGTTATTGATTACGCTCGTTTTGATGAGCAGGGCTTTTCAAGCACTGAGATCTTCCAAGACGAATTAGTTGTTGTTGCTTCTGCTTCTCACCCACGTATCAACGGTGAAGTTTCAGCGGCAGAGCTGCTTAACGAAAAGCACGCAAAACTGTCTCGCATCCATGGTCAACGCAGCTTCTCAGAGCAAGCTTACCGTGACCTAGATTGCACACCTTTCTACGAAGGTACGAGCTTAAGCAACGTACTTTACGTTGTTGGTCAATCTGAGCTTGTGACAATTGCACCTCGTTGGATGGTTGAGCATGCCGCGAACAAAGATCAGCTTCAGATTCTAGATTTCCCATTCGATAATGCGGCAATTTCTGGCTTCCTAAGCTGGCACGAATCAAGTGAAAAGGATAAAGGACACATTTGGTTACGAGATCAGTTAATGATGATCTGTGGCGAAGTCGTGGCGCTTAACTAAGCACTAATCCCTATGATTTGTAAGCCCTAAGCTGGGAGTCTGGCTTGGGGCTTTTTTGTACCTGCTATTTTTGTTGATAGAAAACTTAGCGTGAGACGTACTATTACTTATAACTTTGAGCTTCATCAGTTGCCTTTTCCATGATCAGAGGTACACTTGTGCGCTCAAAAAAGCTTACAGGTGTAAGCCAAAGGTAAAGAGATGGCCAATTTAGATTTTCATATCGTAAAAAGACTTCGTGACCAAATTGCCCAAGGCGGCAACCGTACAGCTTTGAAGCATAAAGTCGACAATGTATGGCAAGGTATTAGCTGGGAACAGTTTGGACAACAAATCGATACGCTTTCATTAGCACTGTTGGCTAACGGACTGAGAGTTCAGGATAAGATCGGTATCTTTTCGAACAATATGCCTCAGTGGACTGTGGCAGATTTTGCATCTTTACAAGCGCGTCTTGTAACGGTACCAATCTACCCAACCAACACAGCAGCGCAGTCTTCTTACATTATCCAAAATGCAGATGTGAAGATCTTATTCGTTGGCGAGCAAGCTCAATTTGATGCGGCGGTTAGCCTTTTTGAAGAGTGTGAACAGCTAGAAGTTGTTGTGGCGATGTCTGATGATATCGATCTGCAAGGACATCGCTTTGCCGTCTCTTGGAAAGAATTCATGGCTCGTGGTGTTGAAGATCAGCAAGCTGAACTTGATGTTCGTCTTGCGGATGCCTGTATGGATGACTTACTGACGCTTATCTATACCTCTGGTACAACAGGCCAGCCAAAAGGCGTAATGCTTGATTACACGAACGTTGGCTATCAACTAAAAGGCCATGATGAGCGCCTTAGCTTAAGCAAAGACGACGTCTCATTGTGTTTCTTACCTTTATCACATGTATTTGAGCGTGCTTGGACTTTCTATGTGCTTTATAAAGGCGCAACCAACTGTTACCTGCAAGACACAATGCAAGTGCGTGATGCGCTGAGTGATGTTAAGCCAACGGTTATGTCTGCAGTTCCTCGTTTCTACGAGAAGATATTCTCAGCGATTCACGAGAAAGTGTCTAAAGCACCGTTTATCCGTAAAGTCCTCTTTACTTGGGCCGTGAACATGGGAGCGAAGCTTTCAGTTTGTCACCAAGAAGGTCGCACACCATCATTCATGCTGAAGAAGAGCCATGCGCTTGCCGATAAACTTGTGTTATCTAAACTGCGAGCTCTATTAGGCGGTAACATCAACTTCATGCCATGTGGTGGCGCGAAGCTTGATGAAACCATTGGTCGCTTCTTCCACGCGATTGGTATCAACGTTAAACTTGGCTACGGCATGACAGAAACCACGGCAACAGTATCGTGCTGGGATGACCGCTGTTTTAACCCTGATTCGATTGGTATGTCGATGCCGGGCGCTGAAGTGAAAATTGGTGCTAAGGACGAGATTCTTGTTCGTGGTCCAATGGTGATGCGTGGCTACTACAAGATGCCAGAAGAGACCGCTAAGACGTTTGACGAGCACGGTTTCCTAAAGACTGGTGATGCGGGACATTTTGATGAAAATGGTAACCTGTTCATTACTGATCGTATTAAAGAATTGATGAAGACCTCTGGCGGTAAGTATATTGCACCGCAAGTGGTTGAAGGCGCGATTGGTAAAGATCACTTTATCGAACAGATTGCCGTTATCGCTGATACGCGCAAATTCGTTTCTGCGCTGATCGTTCCTTGTTATGACTCTCTAGAAGAGTATGCCAAAGAGCTGAATATCAAGTATCACGACCGTGTTGAGCTTGTTAAACATCACCAGATTGTCGAGATGCTAGAGAAACGCGTGAATGACTTACAGCAAGAGCTAGCTAAGTTTGAGCAAGTGAAGAAATTCAAGTTGCTGCCAAAAGCATTTTCTATGGATGATGGCGAACTGACACCTACTCAAAAATTGCGTCGTAAAGTTATCAACGATAAGTATCAAGACGAAATCGAAGAAATGTACAATGAAAAGCCTAAAGATAAGTAGTTTTCTGCTTAGATAAATTTTCAGTTGTTTAAAAATCCCCCTACGAATGTGATTGCATTTTTAGGGGGATTTTTTATGCCTGCCGACACAGCACAATGTGCGAAAGCGCACACCAATAAGGGCGTAATTAATCGATAAACCGTGATTCATTTGAATATTAAGCTCTTTTTTTTAGGTGTTAATTGGTTTTTAAATCTAACTATTGGGTTTGGTTTGGGTTTTATTTAATGCTTTCAGCTAATAGTTGGTTTTTTGACGTAATTATCGGATAACAGGTGTTAGACCAGATGATAATAAAGCGTTAAAGTTGTTTCGTATTACTGTTTGTTGTTATCACGACAGACAGCCATAGCCGAAAAAGTGGAAGTATTTCGAATTAGGCTACGAATAAGCCCTAGACTATGAAAAACCAGCCCAACATGTTCACCAAATATGGTTGGAAACTGGTGAGGAGAGCAATATGACAACAAAACCTGAAACAGCCATGTCATCCGGCGCTGAAATGTTATCCGGCGCAGAGATGGTGGTGCAGTCTCTAATTGAAGAGGGTGTAGAACAAATCTTTGGTTACCCAGGTGGTTCTGTACTTGATATCTATGATGCGCTGCATGCTAAAACTGCTGAAATTAAACACGTATTAGTACGACACGAACAAGCCGCTACCCACATGGCAGATGGCTATACTCGTTCTACCGGTAAGCCGGGCGTAGTACTAGTGTGTTCTGGTCCGGGTGCGACCAATACCGTTACTGGTATTGCCACAGCCTACATGGACTCAATCCCAATGATAGTTATTTCTGGTAACGTACCAAATAGCTTAATTGGTAATGACGCCTTCCAAGAGTGTGACATCGTGGGTGTATCCCGTCCGATCGTTAAACACAGCTTCCTCGTTAAGAAAGCGGAAGATATCCCTGAAGTCGTTAAAAAAGCATTCTATATTTCAACGACAGGACGTCCTGGTCCTGTGGTTATTGATCTGCCAAAAGACATCTTAAACCCACAAATCAAGCTTCCTTATGAATACCCAGAAACGATCAAAATGCGTTCGTATAACCCAACGGTTACGGGTCATAAAGGTCAGATCAAAAAGGCGCTAAAAGCCCTTCTTGAAGCGAAGAAGCCGGTACTTTATGTCGGTGGTGGTGCAGTTATTTCTGAGGCAGATAAGCCGCTGTTAAAATTAGCAGAGGCACTGAATTTACCCGTGGTAAGCACCCTAATGGGGCTTGGCGCTTTCCCTGGTACCCATAAGAACTCTTTGGGTATGTTGGGCATGCATGGTTTGTATGAAGCCAATATGGCGATGCACAATGCGGACTTGATCTTTGGTATTGGCGTACGTTTCGATGATCGAACCACCAATAACCTAGATAAGTACTGCCCTGATGCGAAGATCATGCACATTGATATCGACCCATCTTCTATCTCTAAGAACGTTAAAGTGGATCTACCGATTGTAGGTTCAGCGGAAAAAGTACTAGAGAGCATGGTTAACCTGCTTATTGAGCAAGGTGGAACTAACGATGCAGACGCGATGGAAAGCTGGTGGAGTGAAATTAAACAGTGGCAAGAACGTGACTGCTTAGCATATGACAAAACGTCTGGTCGTATTAAGCCACAACAAGTTATTGAAACACTTCATAAAGTAACCAATGGCGATGCCTATGTTGCTTCTGATGTAGGTCAACACCAAATGTTTGCTGCTTTGTACTACCCGTTTGACAAGCCACGCCGTTGGATTAACTCTGGTGGTCTAGGCACGATGGGCTTTGGCTTACCTGCTGGTATGGGCGTTAAGTTTGCGAAACCTGATGAAGAAGTTGTGATTGTTACTGGTGACGGCAGTATTCAAATGAATATCCAAGAGCTGTCGACTGCGCTGCAATACAATATTCCCGTTAAGATTATTAACCTTAACAACCGTTTCTTAGGCATGGTAAAACAGTGGCAAGACATTGTTTATCAAGGTCGTTACTCTAATTCATATATGGACTCTGTTCCTGATTTTGCTGCGATTGCTGAGGCTTATGGCCACGTTGGCATGCGTATTTCATCTCCGGATGAACTGGAATCAGGTTTGGAAAAAGCACTGGCGATGAAAGACCGTTTGGTATTTGTCGATATCAGTGTGGATGACACCGAGCACGTATACCCAATGCAGATCAAAGGCGAGGGTATGGATAACATGTGGCTAAGCAAAACGGAGAGAACATAATATGAGACACATCCTTTCACTATTAATGGAAAACCAACCAGGTGCACTTTCTCGAGTGGTTGGCTTGTTTTCTCAGCGTGGCTACAACATCGAGTCTTTGAATGTATCTCCTACGGATGATCCAACGCTTTCTCGTCTGAACGTCACCACTAACTCGAGCGAAATGCAGCTTGAGCAGATCCAAAAACAGTTACACAAGTTAATCGACGTACTTAAGGTACAAGAAGTGTCTGAGCTTGAGCATATCGAGCGTGAACTATTGATGGTAAAAGTACGCGCTAGCGGCTTTGCTCGCGCCGAAGTGAAGCGCACCGCGGATATCTTCCGTGGCCAAATCGTTGATGTAACGGCTTCGCAATATACGGTTCAAATGGCCGGCACTAGCGAGAAGCTGGATGCTTTCATTCAGGCATTGTCTGAAGTAACGGAAGTACTTGAAGTCGCTCGAAGTGGGGTTGTTGGCATCGCACGTGGTGAACGAGCGTTGAAAGCCTAAACAAGAAGTATTTAAAAAATAGTTTTAAAGCCGCTTTTTTAAGCGGCTTTTATTTTGTTAATTTCCTAGAGTGCTATAATCTTGCGCTCTCTTTTTCTTCCTGAGCTAGTAATGCGAAATAAAAAATCAATAATTACATTACTAATCATCTCAATCACACTCTGTTCAGCTGTCGCTCTATATTACTTGCAGCGATATCAAGAAGTGAAGCAGCAGAGTTTTGACTACTCAGCCAAGCAAGCCGTCCATCAATTGGTGTACGCTAAGCGAGACTACGATCTTCTTAAGACTCAATTAGTTTCCGTAATGGGCCTGTTAAGCCACAGCCAAAGCTTGGTTAACTTTGCCTCTTCTCCCTCTGACCAAACCAAAGATCTACTTGAAGAGGTTTGGCAGTCTGTCCTCGTGAACCAAAAATGGTATACACAGATCCACCTGCTAGATATCTCGGGTAAAGAGCTGGTTCGTGTCAACTACTCCGCTGATTCAGGCCACATAACGGTACCGCAACAACTTCAAGATAAATCTGACTCGAGCTACTTTCAATACGCTCAAAAACTAGAAGCTGAACAAATTGGCGGTTGGGGCATTGAGCTTGAAATGGAACATGGTGAGATCACCTTCCCTTATATGCCGGTTATTCGTGTCTTTACCCCCGTAGAAACACCTGAGAAAAGAGTGGGCTACCTTGTTATTAATCTCGACGTATGGGGTTTATCGTCGCGTCTTAGTTTTTCACCTGATAATGATCTTAGAGCAGAAGTTCTTAATGAAGCGGGTTATTACATAGCGAGTAACCATAGCGGTAAGCTGTTTGGCGATTCTATTCCAGAAAGAAAAGGCTATAACCTAAAAAACATCGCACCAAAGGCATGGGAAGCGATCTCTAATGATCAGGTGGGGCACGTTTTTGAAGATGGCAATTTGTTTGCGTTTAACACGGTGATGCTCGCGAATAATCAAAAGGTCCATTTACTGATTCAACTTAATCAGAAACAACTGATGGATCGAGCTGAACCGAGCTTAAGTGACCTCTCTCAAGAAGAAGTGTTTGTGTTGCTAACGGTACTAGTTTTTGCGTTTCCGTTTGCTTATTTAGTGACTCATTACCGACGTCGAAGTCTAGAAAGTAAGTTGGCACGTGCCGCATTGAGCGGCATGTCGGCCGTCATGATCTCTGATAAGCAGCATCGTACTATGATGATCAACAACGAGTTTGAGAACATGACGGGGTACTGCAAAACTCAAGTTATCGGTCAAAATGCATTACAGCTGTTGCTTGAAAATACCGAGCAGACACTCTCGAGTGATTCAATCTGGCAACACTTAGAGCAAGAAGAAGTATGGGAGGGGGAAGTTCTGTGTAAGAACAAGTTACGTATCCCTTTCACCGTCATCATGCGAGTACAAGCCGTTAAGAATCGCTCTGGAAAGATCAGTTACTATATTACGTCTTTGGTTGATATTTCTGTAAGGAAGGAGCTTGAGGTGCGTTTGAGGATCTTAAGTGAACGAGATTCTTTGAGTAACCTTTGGAACCGCCGAAAGTTCGAAGAGCAGCTCGCGTATTATTCTCGCTTGGTCGAGCGTTACCCTAATGAAGCGACCACTTGCTTAGCTTTAGTCGATATTGATAACTTCAAACGAATCAATGACGAACTTGGCCACGATGAAGGCGACCGAGTGATTGCAAGTGTTGCAAGGCTTCTACAAGACAGCCTACGCAATACTGATTTTGTTGCTCGCGTTGGGGGGGAGGAGTTTGCATTACTGATGCCACACACCTCACTGCCGGAAGCGAAACGTGTGTTGGATCGATTACGAATAGAAATAGAGCTATCCTCAGGGACTAAAGTGACGGTGAGTGTCGGTTTCACTGATTTGACAAGCAACAGCACTCGCTCATACAAATGTGCCGATGTTGGGCTTTACGAATCTAAATCGTCTGGGCGCAATACCGTCTCTATGTGCCCTAGTCATGCTGATGTCGCTTAATTTTTCATTACTCGATTCGTCTTTAATATTTCACTTGGCTTTCAACAGACTTAGCCTTTAAAAGATTTACGTTTTAAGTGACTAACCACTTTCCTATCAAGCCATCTTCCTCGCTTCGTATCTTTTAAAGTTAGTCTTCAGCCGTTCCTTTCAACATCTATACTAGGAATCTCACTTTTGAGGCGACCTATGTCACAAGTCTTATGTAGTTAGACTAAAGTCTAATGCTGATGAAAATTTGAGCTAAAATAAACAATAAGTAAACTATCTTGCTTCAGGTTGCGTCGTGTTAAGCGAACCAATAAACAGAGTGTTTACCCGATATAAAAGGGATGACACCGTTAACTTAATTCAACTGGTTAGCTTGCCTTATCAATGGCTTGAGAGATAACAGTAGAATTAGGTTAGCTGTAGCAAGAGTTTGGGGATCATACTGTCTGGTTAAAAGAGGCCTGGTATGTTTGTCGATTTTTTAGTGAGGTTAACCATAGGCACATTAGTCATTCTTGGCTTTCAACTGAGTGCACTGTATTTTTTACCTATGGTTGTACTGCTCAATACTCATCACAAAGAGTTTTTTGGGTGGTAGTTCAGTCGTGATACTGGAAACAAAAAACGGAGCCGTTGGGCTCCGTTTTTATTTGGTTAGAATCTATCTTGGCGTTATGCCGCTTCGATAACTTCTTCAATTCGTTTCATTGAACCTAGTAAATGTTGATCAAGTAACTCTGTTGCTTGTTCTGCATTCTTAGAGAGTACTAGCTTCATGATCATTTCGTGCTCATCAATATTGAACAGATCATCAGATGCTGTTTCAGCTGACATTGCTAAGAAGCGGTAACGTTTAACTTGGTTAATTAGTTCATCAAAGAACTTAAACATGTTCTCTGAATCAGCACCTTCAAGCAACGCGACATGGAACTGTTGGTGGCGTTCTTCCCATTCAACAGAATCAAATTCTTCTTCTACGTTCTGAAGGCGTGATAGCTTGTGGTAAGAGGTCAACACTTCTAATTCCCAGCTTTCATCGCCAGCTGAGATCGCTTTTTTAAGCAGAACGGAAGAGACCAGTCGAAGGCTTTCGTATAGGTCATTGAGTTCTTTCTTTGAGACCGGAGATACCCAGCAGCCTTTTTGTGGCTCTAGCTTTACGTATTTACTCCAAGATAACTGCACTAAGGCTTCACGAATTGGAGATGCGCCTACGTTGTATCGTGCTTTTAGATCAGCAACAACGAGTTTTTGGCCAGGGGTTAACTCACCATTAAGAATATCTTGGCGAATCATCTTTGATACTTTGTCTGTGAGCGTAGGACTAGACATTACAAACCTCATGCATATTTGATTCTAGTCTGCTAATCCGTCTCTTAGAAAGAGCCCATGGAAGTTAACAGTACGTGATTCTACTGTGATTGATAATACAGCGTACTGAAAAGTTAGGCAAGATTTGTTTCATAAAAAAAGAGGGCCGAAGCCCTCTTTTATATTTTATGCGTATCGGTTCATTCTTATAGAACGTGAACAGATGCCGTGTTTGTAGTACCAGAAGCTACTAGAGCACCAGAAACCATAACTACGATGTCGCCTTTGTTACCTAGGCCAGATTGTAGAGCGATTTCTTTACCGTTGATGTAAAACGCGTCTGTGTTCTCGATAGAGTCAACAAGAACTGGCTTAACACCTTTAGTTAGAACTAGCTGTGCAGCTGTCTTTTCGTTAGTTGTTAGAGCAAGGATGTTTGCAGTTGGGAAGTACTTACGTACTGAACGTGCAGACTTACCGCCTTCAGTTGCAACAACGATTAGAGGAGCAGCTAGCTTCTCTGCTGTGTCTACAGCGCCTTTACATACTGCTTCAGTGATGCGTAGACGTGGGCTGTCTAGACGAGAACCTAGCTCAGCTTTAAGAGCTGAATCAGTACGGTTCGCGATTTGAGCCATGATAGTTACAGCTTCAACTGGGTACTTACCTTTAGCAGTTTCACCAGAAAGCATTACTGCATCAGTACCATCCATGATTGCGTTCGCAACGTCACCCGCTTCAGCACGAGTTGGACGTGGGTTGCTGATCATAGAGTCAAGCATTTGAGTTGCAGTGATAACCATCTTACGTGCGCGGTTACACTTCTCGATCATCATCTTCTGAGCGAAGATTACTTCTTCAGCTGGGATTTCAACACCTAGGTCACCACGAGCAACCATGATGCCGTCAGAAGCTTCAAGGATTGAATCGAAGTTATCTACACCTTCTTGGTTTTCAATCTTAGAAATGATGTGGATGTTCTCGCCGCCGTTAGCGTTTAGAAGCTCACGGATTTCTTTAACGTCGTCTTCTTTACGGATGAAAGAAGCAGCTACGAAATCAACGCCTTGCTCACAACCAAACTTAAGGTCAGCTTTGTCTTTCTCAGAAAGAGCTGGAAGTTGAACAGAAACGCCAGGAAGGTTAACACCTTTGTTTTCGCCTAGAGCACCGTTGTTAAGAACTTTACACTTAACTTCAGTTTCTGTTGTTGCGATAACTTCCATTTCGATTAGGCCGTCATCAACAAGGATAGTGTTACCAGCTGTTAGGTCTTTAGCGAAACCTAGGTAAGTTACTGCTACTACGTCTTTGTTACCAACAACTGTTGCGTCAGTTGTGAAAGTGAACTCTTGACCAGCTACTAGATCTACGTCGTTACCATCTTCAAGTTTGATAGTACGGATTTCTGGACCTTTAGTATCTAGAAGGATAGCAAGTTGCTCACCTTTGTTTTCCATTACTGTACGGAAGTTCGCGATACGAGTGCCGTGTTCTGCGAAGTCACCGTGAGAGAAGTTAAGACGCATAACGTTCATGCCAGCATCTACTAGTTCAGTTAGCTTCTCTACAGATTCAGTTTTAGGGCCAATCGTACATACGATTTTGGTCTTTTTCATGGAAGGTACTCTCCGGTAAGTATTGTTACAATTTGAAATTTATTTAAGGTCTGAAGATTGGTCCGCTACATCAACATTTTGTGCCTGTTGTGTAAAAGCGCGGGACTTCCAATATGTCCTTCAGAGTTGTAAGTCTTTCATCAATTTTAGTCATTTTATGACCAAAAGATTTTGATTCAATATCGGTTTTATGTGACTTACCCCACTATATAAGAGGTAAGTTGCAAAAAAATAACAGTCAGTTTTGTAATTTTTTTTCTTTTCGGGTGCGGATTCTACCACCTAATCAGTTCAATATCACTGCTTAACAATTGTCTTAGGACAAGGTTTTATCGCTATTTATTAATTTTTTGGATCAAAATAAATGGACTAAATAGTTTCGTTGTAACTATAATATGTTTCAAATCGAAACTTACTGGCCTTTTTTAAATGTCGAAACGAAACACCCAACTCAGAAGACATGCTATTTCTAACCTCGTTAATGAAAAGGGGGAGGTTAGTGTTGATGAACTATCCGCTAAATTCGAAACCTCAGAGGTCACGATTAGAAAGGACTTAGCGTCTTTAGAGAAAAACGGTCAGCTTTTGCGCCGTTATGGTGGTGCGATTTCATTACCGAAAGAGGTTGTGAACGAAGAACTGGGTCCACAAGTTTCGACTCGAAAGATTTCATTAGCGAAAGCCGCTGCAGATTTAATTCGCGACCATAATCGCATTGTGATCGATAGCGGTAGCACGACAGGGGCGCTAATTCAGCAGCTCAATAGCAAGCGTGGTTTGGTTGTGATGACCAACTCGTTGCATGTCGCTAATGCACTTAATGAGTTGGAAAGCGAACCAACACTGCTAATGACCGGCGGCACTTGGGATACCCATTCGGATTCTTTTCAAGGCAAAGTCGCAGAATCAGTACTTCGAGCTTACGATTTTGATCAACTATTTATCGGGGCTGATGGTATCGACCTTGATAGAGGCACAACCACGTTCAATGAATTGGTTGGCCTAAGTAAAGTAATGGCTGAAGTGTCACGAGAAGTGATCGTGATGGTTGAGTCGGAAAAGGTGGGACGAAAGATCCCGAACTTAGAGCTGGCATGGGAACACATTGACATCTTAATTACCGATACAGACTTAGGCGAAGAATCCAAAGCAAGTATCGAATCACATGATGTTCGAGTGATCCTGACCGATCCAGCGTAAAAACAAATTTAAGTATTATGCATTTACCTTCCTATAATTGATCTTAATAAAGATCTGGCCTTTGCTTGCTGCCAATAGGAATAAAACGAAATTGATGGAGTGAAACTATGTGTGGAATTGTTGGTGCAGTAGCACAGCGTGATGTAGCTGAAATTTTAGTAGAAGGTCTTCGCCGCCTAGAATACCGAGGCTACGATTCAGCGGGTGTCGCTGTAGTTGATAGCGAATCTAACCTAACTCGTGTACGCCGCCTTGGTAAAGTACAAGAGCTAGCAGACGCAGTCGATCAACAACATGTCATTGGCGGTACTGGTATTGCTCATACACGTTGGGCGACACACGGTGAGCCTTCTGAAGCAAACGCACACCCACACATGTCTGGCGATATTGCTGTTGTACACAATGGCATTATCGAAAACCACGAAACACTGCGCGCTCTGCTGCAAGAGCGTGGCTACGTGTTTACTTCACAAACAGATACAGAAGTTATCGCTCATCTTGTTGAGTGGGAACTTCGCACGTCAGCTTCTTTGGTTGAAGCTCTGCAAAAAACAGCAAAACAATTAGACGGTGCATACGGCACAGTGGCAGTTGATCGTAAAGATCCTAGCCGTATCGTTGTTGCTCGTTCTGGTAGCCCAATCGTTATCGGTTTTGGTGTGGGCGAGAACTTCCTTGCTTCTGACCAACTAGCGCTATTAAGCGTAACTCGTCGCTTCATGTACTTAGAAGAAGGTGATGTTGCTGAGGTGACTCGTCGTGATGTAACAGTATTTGATGTAGCGGGCGAGCGTGTAGAGCGTGAAATCGTTGAATCAAACGCAGAACACGATGCAGGTGACAAAGGTCAATACCGTCACTTCATGCAGAAAGAGATCTTTGAGCAGCCAACAGCGCTGATCAACACAATGGAAGGCCGTATCTCTGACACTTCGGTTATCACTAACGCAATCGGTGTTAAAGCGGAAGAGATCCTAAGCAAAGTTGAACACGTGCAGATCATCGCATGTGGTACGTCTTACAATTCAGGCATGGCTGCGCGTTACTGGTTTGAATCTCTAGCAGGCGTAAGCTGTGACGTAGAGATTGCTTCTGAATTCCGTTACCGTGATTTCGTTGTTCGTCCGAATAGCCTATTGGTGACTTTGTCTCAGTCTGGTGAAACGGCGGATACGCTTGCTGCACTTCGTCTTGCAAAAGAAAAAGGTTACATGTCAGCAATGACTATCTGTAACGTTGCAGGCTCTTCGCTGGTTCGTGAATCTGATTTTGCCTTCATGACTCGCGCAGGAACAGAGATCGGCGTTGCTTCTACTAAAGCTTTCACCACTCAACTAGCTGCAATGCTGATGATGGTAACGTCAATTGGTCGTCTACAAGGTCGCATCAATGAAGAGAAAGAAGCGGAGATCGTTCAAGCACTGCATCAACTGCCTGCTGATATTGAAAAAGCATTAGCGTTTGATAAAGAGATCGAAGCGCTAGCACCTGATTTTGCAGATAAGCACCACACACTATTCTTGGGTCGTGGTGAGTTCTACCCAATCGCGATGGAAGCGTCTCTTAAACTGAAAGAGATCTCTTACATCCACGCAGAAGCATACGCGGCTGGTGAGCTTAAGCACGGTCCTTTGGCTCTTATCGATGCAGATATGCCAGTCGTCGTTATTGCACCAAGCAACGACTTGCTAGAGAAGCTGAAATCAAACGTTGAAGAAGTACGTGCTCGTGGCGGTCTACTTTACGTATTCGCAGATGAAGATGCAGGCTTTGAAAGCGATGAGAACATGAAGATCATCAAGATGCCTCACGTAAGTGAAGTAACAGCACCTATCTACTACACAGTACCGATGCAGCTGTTGTCTTACCACGTGGCGCTAATCAAGGGTACCGATGTTGACCAACCTCGTAACCTAGCGAAAGCGGTAACGGTTGAGTAATCGCCAGCCTATCTAAGAAAATTAGATAATAAGAAGCCCATCCTGTGATGGGCTTTTTTGTGTCTGTTAGCTAACGATCAGCGTTAGATCTAGCTTTAACGGCGTTAAGCGTTAAGCGTTAAGCATTAAGCATTAAGCATTAAGCATTAAGCATTAAGTGCTTGCTCTAGGTCAGCCAAGATATCGTCAATGTGTTCAATACCTACTGAGAGGCGAATCATCTCTGGTGACACACCTGCTTGCTTTTGTTCCGCTTCGCTTAATTGACGGTGTGTTGTAGAAGCAGGGTGACAAGCGAGAGATTTTGCATCGCCAATGTTGACCAAACGTTTGAAGATTTGCAGCGCATCATAGAAACGAACACCGGCTTCATAACCATCTTTCAAGCCAAAAGATAAAATGGCAGACGGCTTACCTTGCATGTATTTCTCAGCCAATGGGTAGAACTCAGAGGTTGGTAACCCCGCGTAGCTTACCCAACTCACATTCTCATGTTGCTTAAGGTATTCTGCTACTTTCAGTGCATTCTCGGTGTGTCGCTCCATGCGTAGCGACAACGTTTCTAGACCCTGCATCAACATGAAGGCATTCATGGGTGACAGTGCTGCGCCTGTATTACGCAATGGAACGGTTCGAGCGCGGCCAATAAATGCGGCTTCACCAAAGGCTTCGGTATACACCACACCGTGGTAAGAAGGTTCTGGTTGATTAAAGACCGGGAAGCGATCTTTGTGCTCTGCCCATGGGAATTTGCCTGAATCGACAATAACACCACCCAACGTCGTTCCGTGACCACCAACGTATTTGGTTAGCGAGTGCACCACAATATCGGCACCAAAATCGATAGGTTTACACAACACAGGTGTCGCCACCGTGTTATCGACAATCACAGGTACACCTTGTGCGTGAGCAAGCTCAGCAACACGTTCTAAGTCGATAATGTTACCTGCTGGGTTACCGATACTTTCACAATAAACCGCCTTGGTCTTTTCATCGATCAGAGCCGCTAAGCTTTCTGGTTTATCGTCTTTAGCAAAGCGAACTTCGATCCCTTGGTTTGGTAGCATATGAGCAAATAGGGTGTAAGTACCGCCGTAAAGCTGAGGTGTTGAAACGATGTTGTCACCGATTTGTGCCAACGTTTGAATCGCGTAGTTGATCGCCGCGCTGCCTGCACTCACCACTAAGCCTGCAATCCCGCCTTCTAAGGCTGCCATGCGTTTTTCCAACACATCGTTGGTTGGGTTCATTATGCGAGTGTAGATATTGCCCGGCACCGCAAGGTTAAACAGGTCGGCGCCGTGTTGTGCATCATCGAATTCATAAGCAACGGTTTGGTAAATAGGAGTCGCAACCGATTTGGTTGTTGGATCTGTGTCGTAGCCGAAGTGAATCGAGAGCGTTTCGTCTTTCATGAGTCTTCCCTGAACTATTGAATGATTTGTGTACTCTCATATTGCCGATTTTTTTATAAAAGAAAAGTATGTTTAGTCACATAGAAGAAACTGGGCGAATGGGGCAGAGCGTTGAGCTAGAAGATAAAGGGCTAGAAAAGCAAAAAGCCAGAGCAGCGTGAACTGTTCTGGCTTTTCTAATTTGGTGGCCCCTCCCAGATTTGAACTGGGGACCGAACGATTATGAGTCGTGCGCTCTAACCACTGAGCTAAGGGGCCGTAGGGCATAGATTATAGGGGAACCAATCAATGGTGTCTAGACACTATGAGGGGCAATTCCGCTTACATCTTAGCCACTTAAATCACGTAGGCACAAAAAAGGTGAGCCAACGCTCACCTTTTTTATTTTATGCTTAAAAGCTAACCACACTAAAGCGTGTAATTACTCGTCTAGGAAGCTACGCAGAGTTTCTGAGCGGCTTGGGTGACGAAGTTTACGCAGTGCTTTTGCTTCGATCTGACGGATACGTTCACGAGTTACGTCGAACTGCTTACCAACCTCTTCAAGAGTGTGGTCAGTGTTCATGTCGATACCGAAACGCATACGCAGTACTTTCGCTTCACGAGGCGTTAGGCCTGCAAGAACGTCTTTAGTTGCACCGCGCAGGCTTGTTGCCGTTGCAGAGTCTAAAGGCAGTTCTAGCGTTGTATCTTCGATGAAATCACCTAGATGCGAATCTTCGTCGTCACCGATTGGTGTCTCCATTGAGATTGGCTCTTTAGCAATTTTCAGTACTTTACGGATCTTGTCTTCAGGCATTTGCATGCGCTCAGCCAACTCTTCCGGAAGCGGTTCACGACCCATCTCTTGTAGCATTTGACGAGAGATACGGTTTAGTTTGTTGATCGTTTCGATCATGTGAACCGGAATACGGATAGTACGAGCTTGGTCGGCAATCGAACGAGTGATTGCTTGACGGATCCACCACGTAGCATAAGTAGAGAACTTGTAACCACGACGGTATTCAAACTTATCTACCGCTTTCATCAGACCGATGTTACCTTCTTGGATTAGATCCAGGAATTGTAGACCACGGTTTGTGTACTTCTTAGCAATCGAGATTACTAGACGTAAGTTCGCTTCAACCATCTCTTTCTTCGCACGACGAGCTTTCGCTTCACCGATAGACATACGACGGCTGATATCTTTGATGCTTTGAACAGTAAGAGACGTTTCACGTTCGATGATATCCAGCTTTTGGATAGAGCGACGGATGTCGTGTTCGTTACGTTTGATCTTTTCTGCGTATGGCTTGTCTGAAGCAAGAACTTCGTCCAACCATGCTTCGCTAGATTCATTGCCAGTAAATAGAGCAATGAAAGATTTCTTCGGCATTTTGCCGTACTCAACCGTTTGACGCATGATTAGGCGTTCTTGAGTACGTACGCGATCCATCGAAGTACGCAGTTCGTTTACTAGGTAATCAAACTGTTTTGGCGTCAGACGGAATTCTTTGAATACGTCTTGCATCATTGTTGTTGCAAGCGTTGCTTTCGGGCTTTCGTGGCCGTATTCATTGATTGCTAGTTGACGGTTTTGGTAGCTAGTGCGAAGCGCTGTGAATTTCTCAAGAGCAAGCTCAGGATCAATACCTGTATCTTCCTCTTCTTCTTCCTCGTCGTCTTCTGCTTCTTCTTTGTCTTCGTCTTCTAGATCAGTTTTAGCGAGCTCTGAACCGATGTGAGTCGCCGTTGGCGCAGCTGTGCCATCGTCGTCTGGGTCAACAAAGCCATTAATTAGATCTGTTAAGCGAATCTCTTCAGCGAGTACGCGGTCAAACTGTTCCAAGATGTATGGAATCGTGCCAGGGTACTCAGCAACAGATAATTGAACGGTATTGATACCATCTTCAATACGCTTCGCAATGTCGATTTCGCCTTCACGAGTCAGTAGTTCAACTGTACCCATTTCACGCATGTACATACGAACTGGGTCAGTTGTACGGCCAATCTCGCTTTCTACGCTTGAAAGCGCAGCAGCAGCAGCTTCAGCTGCATCTTCATCTATATTGGCATCGTCATCATTAAGAGCTAGATCATCAGCGTCAGGTGCAGTTTCTACTACCTTGATACCCATGTCATTGATCATTTGAATGATGTCTTCTACCTGTTCAGAATCCACGATTTCTGCAGGTAGGTGGTCGTTTACTTCGGCGTAGGTCAGATAGCCTTGTTCCTTGCCTTTAATAACAAGTAATTTTAGCTGTGACTGCGGATTTTGATCCATAGATGATATCCAACTTCAGGTCTGGTGAAGGACGTTGCATTCTCAAATGCAAACCAATTATGTTAACAAATTTATTAAATGCTGACTAATCAAACAGGGTTACGCTTTTAGATCTAGCATTAAAGCTAGTAGCTCCCTTTTTTCTTCGGCTGATAAACCGACACTTCTTGCTTTGGCCTGCAGGTTTTCAATTTGTTTTTCAACGCACTGGGCAAGGATATTGTCCAATGAGTCTAAAAATATGTCTTCTTGATTGTCTTCGTCGAGGGGGATTTCCCAGCTCGCGAGACGAGACAGAAGTGCCTCATGTTTGTTCTCTCGCCAATGTTCTAATAATTGGCCTGTGCTGATATGGGGGTTCACTCGGCAGATATCAAGTACTTCGACGAATAAACTTAGTCCAGGCAGCTGTAAGCCTTTGACACTTGATAAATCCGGTACCATATCAGCATAGCTCGGATTTTGGATAAGCAAAGCGATAACTTCACGCATTGGAGTGCGCTTGAGCTCTTTATGCGGTTGAGGTGTCGGGTTCTTTGTGTGAACGCGAGCACGCCTCAATTGGTTATCAAATCCAGTTCGCTCATCGAGCAATTTTTCGAGCAGTTCTTGGAAGTAACTGTCAGGAATTTTACTAATCAAGGCGCTCGCGTGTGCACGCAGTGCCGATTTTCCTTCTGTTGTTCCTAAATTCAGCTTGTGTATTTCTATCAGGTTATCGAACAAATAGGTCGAAAGCGGCGTCGCATTGTGGACGAGCTGTTCGAAAGCAGCCTGACCGTGTTCTCTAATATAGCTGTCTGGGTCTTCACCGTCTGGCAAGAACAGAAACTTGAGTGTGTTACCTGTTTTTAGGTATTCAAGCGCATTTTCTAGTGCGCGCCACGCGGCCTCTTTACCTGCTCTATCACCATCGTAACAACAAACCACAGTATTGGTCTGGCGGAACAACATCTGAACGTGATCACCGGTTGTTGAGGTGCCCAGTGATGCCACTGAGTAATCGACACCGTACTGCGCTAGTGCGACAACATCCATATAACCTTCAACCACAAGTACTTGAGGTGGTTCACGGTATGCTTGTAACACTTCATAAAGGCCGTAAAGTTCTTTACCTTTATGGAAGATCGGCGTTTCTGGCGAGTTTAGATACTTTGGCGTGCCGTCTTCTAAAACACGACCACCAAACCCGATCACTCGGCCTCGACGGTCACGAATCGGGAACATCACGCGTCCACGGAATCGATCGTATCGGTTGCCTTTATCGTTTTCTATCAACATGCCGCCAGTAACGAGCATGTCTTGGGCTTCTTTTTGTTGGCCAAAGTTCTTACGAACCAAGTCCCATTCATCAGCGACGTAGCCAATGCCAAACTTCTGTACGATTTCACCAGAAAGGCCGCGATTTTTTAGGTAATCAATCGCAGGTTTGTTCGCTGAGATTTTCAGCTGAGAGCGGTAAAAATTACTGATGCCACCCATCAAATCGTAGAGGTTACGTTTTTGTTCGCTGTTGGCTCTTGGCGCCGTGGATATTTCACCGCTGCGCTGTTCTCTAGGAACATCAAGTCCTAAAAATGAGGCCAGCTCTTCAATCGCTTCAACAAAATCGAGACGTTCGAACTCCATAATGAAGTCGATAGCATTGCCGTGTACGCCACAACCAAAGCAGTGATAAAACTGTTTTTCTTGGCTTACGCTGAAAGAAGGGGTCTTTTCGTTGTGAAATGGGCAACAAGCACCATAGTTTTTGCCTTTTTTCTTAAGTTTCACGCGTGCGTCCACAATATCGACAATGTCGAGACGCGCTAGGAGATCATCGATGAAACTACGCGGGATGTGTCCTGCCATAAAACCTTAGAAAAATGCACTAACTGAGAGTGTGGATAATAATAGTTTGAATAGGTTACAGATACAAACAAGCCGTGCGTTCCGAAGGATTGCACGGCTTGTTGCAATTTGATTTGGGATTAAGCGAGTTTAGAACGAACTAAACCACTAACTTTACCCATATCTGCACGCCCTTGAATTTGTGGTTTCAAGATAGCCATTACTTTACCCATGTCTTGCATGCCCGCAGGTTGAGCTTCTGCAATTGCGCTATCAAGTAGTGCAATAACTTCTTCTTCAGTTAGCGGTTGAGGCATAAAGCCTTCAAGTACCGTAATTTCTGCTTTTTCCACGTCAGCAAGATCTTGACGATTTGCCGATTCATATTGAGCAACAGAATCGCGACGTTGCTTAACCATTTTAACTAATATCGCAATAATGTCGTCGTCGTTCAGAGTGATCCGTTCGTCAACTTCACGTTGCTTAATTGCTGAAAGAGCTAAGCGGATAGTGCCAAGGCGCGGTTTGTCCTTGGCTTTCATCGCTAATTTTTGCTCTTCTTTGAGTTGTTCAATAAGAGCCATAACTCAGTCCTTATGGATTAAGTTATTAGTACAGACGAACGCGACGTGCGTTTTCGCGAGCTAGCTTTTTAGCGTGACGCTTTTGAGCTGCTGCTTTAGCGCGTTTGCGAACTGTAGTTGGCTTTTCGTAATGCTCACGACGACGCACTTCAGAAAGGATACCTGCTTTTTCACAAGAGCGCTTGAAACGACGTAGTGCAACGTCGAACGGTTCGTTTTCACGTACTTTAACTATTGGCATATGCCTTTCACCTCAGGGGTTATTCATTATCGCTGGTTACTCAGTACCAAATCAGAGAAGTTACCCATCGAGCTAACTCTCTATTCGCGTTTGGCCATTAACCAGCTTGATCAAAAATGGTGCGGAATTTTAATCCGATCACAGTGGCTTTGTAAAGCACTTTGTCGATTATAGTCTGTACAATATTTGTTTGAAGAGCTTAGGCAGGGTAATATTGCGTTAATTTCCCATTTTAGACGAAAGCGTGCCGAGAAAATTATGCGCATTATTGGTATTGAAACCTCTTGTGATGAAACAGGAATCGCAATTTATGATGATGAGCAAGGGCTGCTTTCTCATCAGTTATACAGCCAAGTAAAACTGCACGCCGATTACGGTGGTGTGGTACCTGAGCTAGCGTCGCGTGACCACGTAAAAAAAACTATTCCACTGATTAAAGCGGCATTGGCAGAAGCGAACCTAACGTCGAAAGACATTGATGGCGTGGCTTACACAGCTGGTCCCGGTTTAGTTGGTGCATTGCTTGTGGGTGCAACAATTGGTCGCAGTATTGCTTATGCGTGGGGCGTGCCTGCTGTGCCAGTACACCATATGGAAGGTCACCTTCTTGCGCCAATGCTAGAAGACAATCCTCCACCATTCCCATTTGTTGCTCTGCTGGTTTCTGGCGGTCATACCATGATGGTCGAAGTAAAAGGCATTGGTGAATACCGAATCCTTGGTGAATCGATTGATGATGCGGCGGGTGAAGCGTTTGATAAAACCGCGAAGCTGATGGGCTTAGATTACCCGGGTGGCCCGCTGTTATCTCGACTTGCAGAAAAAGGGACTCCGGGGCGCTTTAAGTTCCCACGTCCAATGACCGATCGCCCAGGGCTAGATATGAGCTTTTCTGGTTTGAAAACGTTCGCGGCAAATACCATTCGCGCTAATGACAATGATGACCAAACTCGTGCTGATATTGCTTACGCGTTCCAAGAAGCCGTTTGTGCGACCTTGGTAATCAAGTGTAAGCGAGCCTTGGTAGAGACAGGCATGAAACGTATCGTGATTGCTGGCGGTGTTAGTGCCAACAAACAACTACGTATTGAGCTTGAAGCGCTGGCGAAGAAAATCGGTGGTGAGGTTTACTACCCACGAACTGAATTCTGTACTGATAACGGTGCGATGATTGCTTACGCGGGTATGCAACGCCTTAAAAATGGTGAAACGGCTGATTTGTCTGTTCATGCTACACCGCGTTGGCCTATTGACCAGCTAGAGCCCATTGCGTAATTGACTATAGTGTTTCGATAAACGGTCGCCTTGTGCGGCCGTTTTTATATCCTAGCTTACCGACTATGTGTCGATAAATAATTGCAAACAGAGATTAGGGAAGAAAATGAACAAGTTTACAGTAGACAACCAGTCGATGGCGTACCTAGATGAAGGTCAAGGCCCTGTTGTTGTGTTAGGCCACAGCTACCTTTGGGATAGTGCAATGTGGAAGCCGCAGATCGATGCATTAAAAACTCAGTATCGCTGTATTGTTCCAGAGCTTTGGTCTCATGGTGAATCACAAGCTGCACCAGCTTCGATGCGTAACTTGAAAGATTACGCTCAGCACGTTTTGGCTCTGCTTGATCATTTAGAGATCGAAGAATTCTCTGTGGTTGGCTTATCGGTTGGCGGTATGTGGGGAACAGAGTTGGCGGAGTTAGCTCCTGCACGAATCAAGTCTCTGGTACTTATGGATACCTTTGTTGGTTTAGAGCCAGAAGTTGCTCATGCTAAATACTTCAGCATGTTAGACACCATTACTCAAACCAAAATGGTTCCTCAGCCGATTGTAGAAGCGGTTGTTCCACTGTTCTTTGCTAATGATGCTCAAACTAACTCACCAGCTTTAGTGGAAGGTTTTACTCAGCAGCTATCATCACTTGAGGGTGAGAAAGCAGAAGAAGTCGCACGAATTGGTCGAATGGTGTTTGGGCGTCGCGATATGATAGAAGCGGTAGAGAACTTTGCACTGCCAGTGTTGATTGCCGTTGGACAAGAAGATAAGCCGCGTCCGGCACTTGAGTCATACTTAATGCACGATTGCATTAGGGGCAGTGAGTTAGTGGTGATTCCTGGTGCTGGTCATATTAGCTCGCTTGAGCAACCAGAGTTTGTGAACACAATGCTGAAGACGTTTTTAGATAAACATCTGCTGTAAGCTCTTAAAGACTGAATAGTATTGATCGACTGAGACTTGTGTCGTTTAAATTTATCTCGGTTTAAAAATGGTTCGGCTTAGACATGACAGTTTAAGCCGATTTTTTTTGCCCGAGTTTTGGTTCACTGCCATCGAGTAGGCGACGAATATTCTGATGGTGACGTAGGACGATCAAACAACACAACATGGCCACAGGCAGTGTGTATTGAGGTTTGACTAACCAAGCGTAGAAAGGTGCTAGCAACACAGTAACCAGTGCCGCTAAAGAAGAATAACGAAACAAAAATGCCACAACCAACCAAGTCGCCATGATCATGCCCGTTAGATCGAACCCAATTGGGGCGATGGCTCCGAGTGCCGTTGCGACGCCTTTACCACCTTTAAAGTGGAAGAATATTGGGTACATATGACCAAGGCATGCAGCAATCGCCACGACGCCTAAAATGATCGAGTCGATGTTGAGGTAGTAGCCAAGCCAGACTGGAATGGTGCCTTTAAGCATGTCACAAAGTAGCACGGCTGCAGCGGCGCCTTTGCCGCCCACACGCAGTACATTGGTGGCCCCTGGATTGTTGGAGCCTACCGTTCTTGGATCAGGAAGTCTTAAGACTCGGCATATCAAGACCGCACTCGAAATTGAACCTAGCAAATAGGCCGCAATGATCATGATAAGTGCCAAAGGGGTCATGTTTTTCCTTAAACGGTTATAAGTCTAACGATGGGAAAATAATGCTCAATCCAAGAGTAATTGATATCATATCTGGAATTACACGAATAATACGTTTTTTTCCCCCATATGGGTATCCGACCTCTAAAAGGACAAGTCATGGCACTGGATAAAGTTTTCATTGAACAGCTAGAAGTAATTACAACGATCGGTGTTTACGATTGGGAACAAGAGATCAAACAAAAACTTGTGCTTGATATTGAAATGGCTCATGACAACCGCCCTGCAGGTAAGAGTGATGATGTTGTTGATGCTTTGGATTACTCGACAGTCAGCACAGCCGTACTTGACCACATTGCGAATGGCCGATTCCTATTGGTTGAGCGTGTGGCAGAAGAAGTCGCTGAACTAATCATGACTCAGTTTTCAGTGCCTTGGATTAAAATCCGTTTAGCGAAGCCTGGCGCAGTGCCACAAGCAAAAGCCGTCGGTGTGATCATCGAACGAGGTCAAGCATGACAATAACCTATGTTGGTGTTGGCACGAACATAGACCGCGACAAGCATGCAAAGGTGGCATGGACAGAGCTTCAATCGTTAGGGACTAACCTTAAATGCTCTAAGATCTATCATTGTGAGCCTGTAGGGTTTGAAAGCCATTCGTTTTATAACTTTGTGATAGAGCTCGACACATCACTCTCATTGACTGAATTTTCACAGCAACTTCGTAAAATTGAGTTTAAATGGGGTCGCTCTCAAGATGCTCATAAACTTCAAGATCGAAAGCTCGATCTTGATATTGTGCTGTTTGGAGACGTGGTTTCTGAAAGCGAACCAGAATTACCACGCAGTGATATCTATAAATATCCTTTTGTAACACAACCACTTTATGATCTGTGTCCTGCGAGAGTGATCCCGCAAGATGGAAGAACCGTCAGTGAAATATGGCAGAAGATGCAGCAATTAGATTCGCTCTCTGTCGTAGATATAACACTATAAATTTTAAGGTAAGTAATGAGTTATTTTGAAGCGTTTATGTTGGCGTTGGTGCAAGGCTTTACTGAGTTTTTACCTATTTCCAGTTCTGCACACTTAATCCTTCCTTCGGCTGTTTTAGGTTGGGAAGATCAAGGCTTGGCTTTTGATGTTGCGGTCCACGTCGGTACTTTGGCCGCAGTCGTTATCTATTTCCGCAAAGAAGTGGTCTCTCTTTTGAGCGCATTCTTTGGCTCCGTGTTTAAAGGTGATCGCAGTAAAGAAGCAAAGCTCGCGTGGATGATCATTCTCGCGACGATTCCAGCGTGTATCTTTGGTTTGTTGATGAAAGATATTGTTGAGCTTTATTTGCGCAGTGCGTGGGTGATTGCGACGACAACGATTATTTTTGGTTTATTGCTATGGTGGGTGGATAAAAACTCAAGCCTGCGTGATGACGAATACCAAGCGGGTTGGAAAAAGGCGCTGTTTATTGGTCTTGCTCAAGCAATGGCGATCATCCCAGGTACGTCTCGCTCTGGCGCAACGATTACCGCAGCACTTTACCTTGGTTTCACACGTGAAGCCGCGGCTCGATTCTCTTTCCTAATGTCTATCCCAATCATCACTCTGGCGGGTGGTTACTTAGGTCTGAAGTTAGTGACCAGTGGTGACCCTATCCATGTTGGCACCTTGCTAACGGGTATCGTGGTTTCTTTCATCAGTGCTTATATCTGTATTCACTTCTTCTTGAAGCTGATCTCACGTATGGGCATGACACCGTTTGTTATCTACCGCCTGATTCTAGGTTTTGGTCTATTTGCTTTCTTGATGATGCAGTAGCACTCGACTTACGTAGACAAATGTTTCGTCCTACAGATTGAAACGGAAAAACCCGCCTAGTCGCGGGTTTTTTAATGCATGGTAATCAGCGCTATGGCGATTAACTATCAGCGAGCTCTAATAGGGCGCTCTCAATCGCGATAGCTCTGCGTTTCTCTTGTTCTTCTCGAATGTCTTTGCCTTTAAAACCATCGGCAATAATCGCTTTTACTTCGACTTGAAGTGCCGCTTGGTACGCAACTTCAAAACGCGCTTTTTGAGGATACGGCTGATCTTCTAATCCTTTTCGGCCTGCGTGATCGGCTTGGCAGCAAAGCAGTATATCGTCGAGCCTATCTGGCTTACGCCAAACATCAAACTTGTTGAGAACCTTGAGAAAGGTGGTTGGCTTTAACTCGCCTGCACGATGGATATTAGAATGCTGCTCGCACACTAATAACGCGAGGTCTCTGAATTCATTGGGCACTCTGACTCTTTCACACAGCTTCTTAATGATTTTTAAGCCTGTATGGCAATGCATTTTGTGGCTTGGCCATTCGCTTTCTGGCGTGACGCCTTTACCTAAATCATGTACTTGAGCGGCAAAACGCACGGGTAACGATGAGCTTAATCGCGCAGCTTGCTGAGCAACCATCAGAGTGTGAATACCCGTGTCGATCTCAGGGTGCCACTTTTCAGGTTGAGGTACACCAAACAGCGCGTCAATCTCAGGTAATACGACTGCCAATGCACCACACTCTTTCAATACAGAGAGGAACACTTCAGGGTGCGGCGTACTAAGAGACTTATGCCACTCTTGCCAAACTCGTTCTGCGGTAAGATGTGCCAGCTCACCAGATTGGACGATCTCACTCATCATATCCATGGTTTCTGGTGCAACCGTAAAGTTGAGATGGTGAAGTTTGGCGGCGAAGCGAGCCACACGCAGCACACGCAGAGGATCTTCAACAAAAGCGTCTGAAACGTGTCTTAAAACACGATCTGAGAGATCTTTCTGGCCGTGGTAAGGATCGTAAAGTTGGCCTTTATCATCTTGAGCAATGGCGTTGATGGTGAGATCTCGGCGCATCAGGTCTTCTTCCAAACTCACGTCTGGAGCGAAGTAACACTCGAAGCCTGTGTAACCGGAACCGGATTTTCTCTCAGTGCGAGCCAGTGCGTGCTCTTCTTTTGTCTTTGGGTGTAAGAATACGGGGAAGTCTTTGCCCACTGCAGTAAAGCCAAGGTTTTCCATCTCTTGAGGGGTACTCCCTACCACGACCCAATCTCTATCATAGCTATCAATATTGAGCAGCTTATCGCGCACCGCTCCACCGACTAGATAGCGCTGTAGCCCATTGTCTTTTGGTAGGCTATCGTATATTTGCAACTTATCACCTCGAAATGTTTTATCACTGCTGGACTTTACTGCAAGCAATGGTACTTTCCATTAATCGTAATTATAGGGCAGCACATGTATAAGGAATATTTTGGCTTCGTTGAGATGCCATTTTCGATTGTACCAAATTCTCGCTATTTGTTTTTGAGTCAGCGCCATCAAGAAGCGATGCAGAACCTACAAGCCGGTTTAGGCGAGGGTGGGGGCTTTGCGATGCTTACTGGTGAGGTAGGTACAGGAAAAACAACGGTCGCCAAAGCGATGTTGTCATCACTCGATAATCAGACTCAAGCTGGCCTTATACTCAACCCTACGTTTTCGAATACGGATTTACTGGAAGCTATCTGTGATGAGTTTGAGGTCGAGTACCCTGAACAAGCATCGTTGAAACAGCTGAGTCAGGCCATTCATTACTTCCTGCTCGATAGTCATGCTGAAGGCATTCAAACCCTATTGGTGATCGATGAAGCCCAACATCTTGCAGCTGATGTGCTGGAGCAGCTACGCCTTCTGACCAACTTAGAAACCGACAGTCGCAAGCTGTTAAAAGTACTGTTGGTCGGCCAACCGGAATTACAACAGCACTTACAAACCACTCAATTACGTCAGCTAGCACAGCGTATTACAGGTCGCTATCACCTACTGCCTCTTAATACTGAAGAAACTGGCAAGTACATCGCGTTTCGTTTGGAAACGGCGGGTGGCGAGCAGATGCTGTTTTCGAATCGTTCAATCAAGCTGATCGCCCAATATACTCATGGTATTCCAAGGCTCATTAACTTGGTGTGTGACAAAGCCCTGCAATTGGCTTTTCATGATGGTGAGCCATTACCGAACAATGAAACGGTTAACCGAGCGTGTCAGCAAGTTATGTCGTTTCAGGCCGATGTGTATCATGTCGAAAAGCCTCGATCTTCTCTCGTCGTACCTAAGTTATTCCAATACGCAGGGATTGCTACATTAAGTGTCGGCCTCGCAATGGCGACCTTTAATTTTGCTCCAAGCTATATCAATTCATGGCAGTCGGCTGAGACTTCAAGTGAAATGAAAACAGAAGTGTCTGCACAGGCTCAGCGCTCTTTGGTGGCGAATGAACCTCAGTTGGTTGCTGAGCCAAAACCTTCAAAGTTTGCTTTGCCACAAGATATTCAACAGCACTTGATACAGGGAACCAATCGTTCTCTCGCTATCAAGGACTTGTATACGCTCTGGGGGTATCAGTCTTCACTGCGTGATGGCTTGTGCTTAAGTGAGCCGCAAAGTGTCTTTGTGTGCGAGCAACAACAGTCAAATTTGGATACATTGTTAGAGCTTGGCGTACCCGTGGTCCTTAATCTGGATATCGATCAAGAGCCAGTGTTTGCTGTGCTTTATGGTGCGTCTGAGGAGTCTGTCGAGCTCCTCGTTAACGAAAAGCTCTTGGTGATGCCTAAGCGTACCTTAAAGAAAATCTGGCAAGGTGATTATGTCGCGATTTGGAAACAGCCACTCAGAGATACGCTCAAAGAGGGCTATCAAGGTGAGGCGATTGCACTGCTTGATCTGCTATTGTCTGAAGTTTTGGGTGAAGACGTATCGGGCAGTGATGTATTTGACTATGAGTTAAAAATGAAAATTGAAGCGTTTCAAATGTGGCAAGGGATGTCTGTCGATGGCATCGCTGGAAAGCGCACGCTGGCAAGATTACAAAGATTGGCTCAACTCGACTCGCCTAAGTTGATGTCACTTGATGGAGGCGCAAGTTAATGTCACGCATTATGCATGAGCTTAATCAGTCGTCTGCTAAGCAGCCGCCTCTTAACCAAGCGTCTCTTAAACAATCATCTTTTAATAGCCCCAGCTTCAAAGGCTACCAAAACCATCATGTGCCAAGTTCTGTTAAAGGGATTAGCAATAAACGAGGCTCATCGTTAGCGATGGGGCTACTCCTTATCTTGGTGCCTTCTTTGTTGGTGGGTGGTGTTCTGGCTTATCAATCGTATAACCAACAACAAAACTCGGCTAGCCAAGCTGCGTTGGTGATTCTGCCTGAATCAAAACCTCAATCAGACCTTGAGTCTCAAATTGCTGGTGCTGATATAGCCAATGTGGATGCTGTGTCAGTGGATGCAGAAGATGAAGTATTATTCGCCGTTCGCCCAGCACCAGTAAGCCAACCTTTGAAAGCACTGCCACGCCAAGAGGTGTATGCGCAGATTGGCTCTGAAAGTACGAATGTCGCTGGTGGAGCTATTGTGCCTGTGGCTAGTTCAGAGAGTAGTGCGCGAACATCAGAAGAGTCAGAGTTATCACTAGCTCAGCAAGAGGTTCAGCCAGGTGTAAGCAATGAGAATACGGCTCTGCAATCGGACAGTGATTTACTGCAAGGGCTAGATCTCAGTGAGTTACCCCCCGATTTGGCCTTAAAGCTTGAATCAATGATGGGTGAGCAACAAAGCGCACCTGAGCCAATGGACTCGCGCCCAGCAGGACAGGTAGGGTCTCAGGTCATAGAGTTAGAGTCTCACAGCAATAGTTTATCTGGGGTATTACCTAAGCTAGACCTGCAAACTCACATGTATTCGAGTAGCGAAACCAAGCGCTGGGTCAAAGTGAATGGTCAAGAAGTGGCGCAAGGGGATTGGATTGGAAGAGACATTCAGTTACTCGAAATTAAGCCGCAATCAGTGATTATCGAGTTTAATCAACAGAAAATAGAAATCCCCGCTCTGTACGAGTGGAAAGGCTAAAAGATAGATAGTCCCAAAGACTTAGAGAACAGACAAATAAAAAGGAGCACCGAGGTGCTCCTTTTTGATATTCGATACTGAATTTACTCTGTTTAGCGGAAGATAAGCCAAACAGGTAAAGTGATCAGCTTACGACCAGCCGTTTGGTGACTTTCTGCGACGAGGTATAATGTGTGGCAGGACAAGGCCAAGAAGTAGACCAATACCAGCAACACCACCACCATACATAAAGTATTTCAGTAGCAGATCATCTTTTTGAGTGTCTAGCTTAGCGCGTAGCTCACGGTTCTCTGTTTGAGAGCTCGTAAGTTGTTGGCTAATCTCGCTGTAGTTTTGCTCAAGTTCAGAAATTTGCTTGTTACGAGAGTCTAAAGAGCTCGCTAGGCCAGCTTTTTCGCTGTCAGCACTTTGACGAGCATTCGCTAGCTTGCCTTTAACGTCAGTCAGCTCTTTCTCTAGCTTAGGCATACGCAGAGCCATGCTTTCTTGAGTGCTTACAAACTTACTTTCTACCCAGCCTTTACGACCGCGGTTGTCTTGAACCTGGGTGTAACCCGTGCTCTTGTTAGTTTGTAGGTAAGTAATCTTTTCACCAGCATCAACACTACCGATGATACGGAATGTGTTGTTTGGGCCAGAATGCATATAAGTAAATAGTTTGTCAGCAATATAACGGTCTTGTGCAAAGGCAGCTGGAGCCGCAAGCATTGCGAGCAAAACTAAGCTAATCAGTTTTTTCACAGTAAATCCCTTAACGATTCAAATTGGGTAGGCGTATGAGTCAGCCTCAATGAGCAAATAATATTTAGTTTCTTTATGCGGTGCAACAAAGAAGGGAGGCAAAGCCTCCCTTTCTGTGCGTTTGAGTCAATAATGACATGGTATTTACATATCATTACCGAAGCTCACCGTTTTCTGACGCTAATATTTACTAACGTCAGGGCTGTTACATAGTAAACATAGCCTGAATTGCGTAGAAGAACACAACAGCAAGTAGAGCACCTGCAGGTAGCGTTACAATCCACGAAGCAACGATGTTACGCACAACGCCTAGGTTGAGTGCTGCGATACCACGAGCAAAACCTACACCTAAAACCGCACCAACCAATGTTTGCGTGGTTGAAATCGGAAGGCCAGTACCAGAAGCAAGTACAACCGTACATGCCGTTGCTAGTTGAGCGGCAAAGCCACGGCTAGGTGTTAGTTCTGTAATACCAGTACCCACAGTCGCCATTACTTTATGACCCATGGTAGCAAGACCAACAACGATACCAATACCACCTAATGGAAGAATCCACCATGCGATAGTGCTCTTACCTGATATTTCACCCATGTGCTCAACCGTTGAAACAACAGCAGACAGTGGACCAATCGCGTTAGCTACGTCGTTTGAACCGTGTGCGAATGCCATTGCACAAGCTGTGATAACCATAAGTACGCTGAAGATACCTTCAACGCCAGCAAAGCCATGGTCTTCTTCACGGTTAGCAAATTTCTTTTGAATGTATAAGTAACCGCCAATCATGACTAGAGCAGAAACACCAGCTGCCCATAACCAGGCTTCAGTACCGCTTAGGTGAAGACCAACGTGCTTAAGACCTTTCTTGATTGTTACAAGTGCAATGACCATTGTCGTAATGAACATGTACACAGGTACAAAACGCTTAGCGTTAAACAACGGATTTTCTGTATCGAATATCAGTCGTTGGGCACTGACAAAAATGAGATAAGCGAAGATGCCGGAAATCAACGGTGTGACAATCCAACTTCCCACAATACCTTGAACGCTGTTCCAGTCTACGGCTTCTGTACCTACAGACACACAAGCGAAACCGATGATTGCACCGATGATTGAGTGAGTCGTTGATACTGGCCAGCCCATGTATGATGCTAGAAGCAACCATGTACCAGCAGCTAGTAGCGCCGACATCATGCCGTACACAAGTACGTCAGGTTGATGAGCGAATAGAGACGTTTCGATAACACCTTTACGGATCGTGTCTGTTACTTCGCCGCCCGCAAGATAAGCACCTGCGAATTCAAAGATCATTGCGATAATGATCGCTTGTTTAACGGTTAGAGCTTTAGAGCCTACTGAAGTGCCCATTGCATTCGCAACGTCATTTGCACCAATACCAATAGCCATCAAGAAACCGAAAGCTGCTGCAACAATAATCAGGACAGTGCCGTAGTTAGCAAGGATATCCATCGTAATACCTAGTTGTTTGATAACAAGCGGAACAAATTTAGACGCAAAAAACCGCTCAGCGAGAGGAATACTCAGCGCATAAGTGGTTTGGTTAAAAAATGCTCTTCGTTATATAGTTAGCGTATGATTTAAGATCGAGAAAGCATTACTTCAAGACGAGCGCCTACACGCTGTGCTTGATCTGCAATACCACCAACCCATTCAAGAATTTTGTATAAGAACATGATGTCAACTGGATTCATATCGTCTTCAATCGCCATTAATTGTTGGCGTAATTCGATCTGCATCGCGTCCGTGTCATCTTCAATTACATCTAACTGATGAATCATTTCAGCAACGAGTGTTACTTCTCGGCCCTTAAAGCCAGTCTCAAGTAATTCGTCTAATTCATTGATTACGTTTTGTGCTTGGTTCGCTGCATCTAGACAACGTTTAACGTAAGCGATGAAGTTTTCTTGCATTGGAGCAGGAATGACAAGTTGACGACCATATACACGGCCAGCAATGTCTTTCGCTAGGTTTGCGAGTTTGTCTTGTTGAGTTAATAGCTCCAACATATCGGTGCGATCAACTGGCATAAACAAACCACGAGGAAGTTTAAGGCGAATTTCACGTTTTAGTACGTCAGCTTCTTTCTCAAGGTGAGAAATCTGAGCTCGAATTTCTGATGCTTTCTCCCAGTCACCTTTTGAAGAAACTTCAAAGAAATTAACTAGGTGAGAACAACATTCGTTCACGCATACTACGTGACGCTGCAAAGGTTTAATTGGGGACTTTGCAAATAACCCCATAATTGTATTTACTGGCATGGTCATCCAACCTAATAAATAATAACCTTAAAACAACATACACCATATTCATGGTGAAATGTTAAGCGATGGCTACAAAGTCGCGCATGTTAACCTAATCAATGTCTCATTAAAACTGTTTTAGATCATCATAAGGGCGATATTTCTGACTTGCTGAGTTTTCAAATTGGCAATATCCTGTCCCTATCTTCACAGAAAGGTATAACTATGGAAACCGAGATAGAACTGAAGTTTTTTGTTTCTCCTGATTTTTCAGAGACTTTACGCAATAAAATTGCTGAAACTAAAGTACTTCAGCACAGTTGTCGCGAGCTAGGTAACATCTACTTTGACACCCCTGACAACTGGCTACGTAAGCACGATATTGGCTTGCGTATTCGACGTTTTGATGACGTATTTGTACAAACCGTAAAGACCGCTGGTCGTGTGGTTGCTGGCTTACATCAAAGGCCTGAATACAATGCAGAACACGACAGCAATGAACCTAAGTTAGCCCTGCACCCAGAGGATATCTGGCCAGCGGGTAAAGACATCGAAACGTTGCAAGCTGAGCTGACTCCTCTGTTCTCTACCAACTTCACTCGTGAGCAGTGGTTGATTGGTATGCCAGATGGTAGCCAGGTTGAGGTTGCGTTCGACCAAGGCTTCGTTGAGTCAGGCGATCTGCAAGAACCGATTTGCGAAGTCGAATTGGAACTTAAATCGGGTCAAACGGATGCTCTATTTACATTGTCTCGTCAATTCTGCGAACAAGGTGGTATGCGTTTGGGGAATCTCAGCAAAGCTGCTAAGGGTTACCGCCTTGCTCAAGGTTATCAAGGAGATGAAGTCACTCCTTTGACCTTAGTTGATACTGACAAAAGTGATACTGTTGAATCGTGTTTCATTCAATCTTTAGAGCATGCTCTCGCTCATTGGCACTCTCACGAGCAGATTTTTACTGAGCGTCAATCTATTGAAGCGTTACATGAGATAAGTCATTCGTTAAGTTTTATTCGTCAAACCTTCACTATCTATGGTGACATTGTTCCAAGGCGCGCGAGTGCTATTTTACGCCAAGAACTTAAGTGGCTTGAGCAAGAACTTGATTGGCTAAAAAGTTATGACCACTTCGAAGATTTGCTCGAAGATAAAGGCCATGTGCTGCGTAAGCTAGATGCACGTAAGTTCTTGGTCGCTGAGCTTAAAGAGATGCAAGAGCAACTGCCAGATCGTGAAGACCTACTGACCTTATTGAGTTCTGCTCGATACACCGGTTTATTATTAGATCTTAGCCGTTGGATCTTGTCTCGTGGCTGGCAACCTTTCTTAGATGAAAAGGCACGTGAGCAAATGGCTCGTGGTATCGAATGGTTTTCCGTGCAGCAACTCGATCGCACATGGGCTGATTTGATGGAAGCTTTCCCGCCAGAGCGAGTGATGACCAGCCAAGCGTATATTGATCAGCAATACCGTTTGATGCGCAATCTGTATTCTGGCGTTGGTTTCGCGAGTTTGTATGATGACGATGAACGAAACAGCTTCCGCTTGCCATGGGCCGATATGGTGCAAGGCATTGATGACTTGCTGGCACTTAAAACGTTAGAGCCTTTGACTGAGAAATTGGAAGGCGATGAGAAGGTTCAGCTAGAGCGTTGGTTGGCTCGCCAAGAAGTGTCTATTCTGCATGCGATGGAACAGACACGCCAAATCAGTGTTGAGGTTGAGCCATACTGGCAAGACTAAACTCAATACCGGCATCAGTATAAGTATGAATTTGAAAATAGGGCTTCGGCCCTATTTTTTTGTTTGTTGCTCGAGCTTTTCTAGTCGCTCTAGTATTTTCTGTTGTTGCTCTATGATCTTTTCAAGATGCTTCTCTTTGTTTTCTGCTCGTTGATTCTCATGGTGAGTTGGGGAGGTGATCAGAGAAGTAATCAAGCCTGAAATCATACCGAAAACACCCACACCACAAATGATCACCAGAGAGGCGACTAATTTCCCTGAGTTCGTCACGGGGTAATGATCGCCGTACCCTACGGTACTGATGGTAACGAAAGCCCACCACAAAGCATCTTGGCCAGTGGTAATGTTGGCATTGGGATCTTTGTGTTCTAACAGAAGTATTGTTCCAGCTCCTATGGTTAGGAGAATAACCAGCAGCAGAATAATCGAGGCGAGCGTGGTTTCTTTGCGATTACGAAACAGCTCTCTGAAAACACGTTTACCCGAGCGGAGCACAAGAATGACACGCAGGATCTGAAAAATGCGAGCGAAACGAAGTGGTTCGATCATTGGGATGCTTGCTAAGAAATCGATCCAGTGTACTTTTAGATATTCTTTCTTATTTTGTGATCTCAATAGATCAATCGTGAGCTGAAAAAGAAAAACACTACAGATTATAAAATCGAGGCCGATAAGAACTTGTTTTGATTCTTTATCAATCGGAACGAACAATAAGCCTGAGATCACAAATAACGCTAAGAAAGAGAGAATCAGTGACAATAAGCTCATCGGCTTGGTGGCGTCTTTGGTATTATTCAACATTCATACGAGGCTCAAAATAAATCGCGAACTTTGACTGACATAGCCACCTCGCGGATATAGAAGCCATCAATATATAAGAATTAATGGAGAACTGACAATGACTAAACTGTCATTCAAGCCGTGGGAAAGGATAATCTCTGACGTTCGTCTCGTTCCAAAAATGGTCATGCTGATGATATTCAGCACTATCTTGATCATTTCGAAGCAGTTATGGGACGCAAGTACGTTTTACGATTCATTGCTTGCTGTAACCAATAATGCGCAAGTTGCACAGCAGCATTACGAGACTTACCTAGTTCAAGTGGCTTGGCAAACAGCCTTGATGATCATTGTGTTTGTGGTTCTTCTATTAGCGGCGGCGCGCGTTATGCTTCGTCAAACTCAGTACCTTAATGACGCCATTAAAATCATGGCCGATAAGAATCTATCAGTGCCGATTGAAATGGACTGTAAAGATGAATACGGCGATGTGGCACGCGAACTTGAAAAAACTCGCGTCCAACTGAACGACATGATCAAAACTCAAGTGGCTTCTTCAGACGAGTTATTTGCTCTGACAGAAGTGATGACCATTAGCATGTCAGAAACCAAAGATTCGGCTCAAGAAGAGTTCGACGAGATCGATCAGCTAGCGACAGCTATGAGTGAGATGACGTCTACCGTGCAAACTGTCGCTGAGCATGCGCAAAGTGCTTCGTCATTGACTGAGCAGGCATCAGGCCAAGCATTGACCGGTCAGAAGTTCGTTCAAGGCTCAGTGTCTAAGATGAGTGAGCTATCTTCAGATATCGCAGCATCTGCAGCAGCGGTAAACCAAGTAGAAGAACGCGTTGATTCGATTGGCAGCGTTGTGGGTACTATCCAAGGCATTTCAGAGCAAACGAACCTGTTAGCACTGAACGCAGCGATTGAAGCCGCGCGTGCAGGTGAAGCGGGACGTGGTTTTGCGGTTGTTGCCGATGAGGTTCGTAACCTTGCGCAGCGTACTCAACAAGCGACAGTTGAGATTCAAGATATGATCAGTCACCTACAAAGCAGCGCTAATTCAGCCGTAGAGTTGATGGAGAAGAGTGTTGTAGAAGCGGCTGAAGGCGTTGAACTGGTAACCAATGCTGGCTCAGAGTTGGATGGAATAGTAAGCCAAGTCAACCAAATCAATGATATGAACTTCCAGATCGCGACCGCTGCAGGCCAACAGAGCAGTGTTGCTGAAGAGATGAGTGTCAACCTAACGAATGTTCGTGAGCTTGTCGAAGCTTCTGTCGTGGTCGTTGGTGAACTGTTAGAGACTTCTCAGCTCATGGAAACCAACGCGCAAGAACTGGACGGTAAGATTAAACAATTTAAGGTTTAATCATGGGGTCTTGGTCTTTACTCCTCAGAAGTACTTCTAGTATTCGATAGCTAGGAAAGGCCCGATTCGATAAGTTAACCGATAAAACGCCCACATTGCTAATGTGGGCGTTTTTTATTGGCGTAACTTTGGTATAACTTATCCTTAGATATTAAAACGGGTTCTCAAAGCTCGTTGTTAAACTTGCCTGTTAAAACTATTTACTAAAGAACAGAACCAATTGTTCGGCGCGCAGCTTACACAAGGAAGAAACATGCCATTGCCTTCTCAACTCACCACGCATTCCCAGTCTGCTTTTGAGCAATTATTAGATCATCAAAGTGAAGCCATCAATGCTTGGCCAGAGCCAATGATTGAAGATCTTAAACGTGTACTCGGTTTAAGTTGTTTTGTTGCTGATTGCTTACAGCGTGATACGGTTTTATCCAACTCCCTACCTGATATGCTGGCATGTGAAGAGCGTGCTGAAGGGTATCGTCAGCGATTAGCCGAGTTACTTTCAAGTTGTGCCGATGAAATGAGTGGCCAGCGTGTGCTGCGTCAATTCCGTAATCGAGAAATGACCTACATTGCTTGGCGTGATTTTTTGGGTGTGTGGGAGCTAGAGCAGAGCTTAAGCCATCTATCGATGTTGGCAGAGGCGATGATCTTCGAGACCTATCAGTGGCAGTACGATATTTGCTGTAAAGAGTGGGGCACACCTTGTAATGATCTGGGTGAAGCGCAGCCGATGTTGATCATCGGTATGGGCAAGCTTGGTGGCGGTGAGCTTAATTTCTCTTCTGATATCGATCTGATTTTTACTTACCCTGAGAATGGTGAAACACAAGGTGCACGACGAAGTATCGCCAACGCCCAATTTTTCACGCGTTTAGGGCAACGGATTATCAAAGCGCTTGATCAGCAAACCTTTGATGGATTCTGTTATCGAGTAGACATGCGTCTGCGTCCATTCGGTGAGAGTGGTCCACTGGTCATGAGTTACGCTGCGCTAGAAGATTATTATCAAGAACAAGGCCGAGATTGGGAACGCTACGCGATGGTTAAGGCGCGAGTGATGGGTAGTGAAATGTACCCTGAATATCAAGAGCTTCGCCAGATGTTGCGCCCGTTTGTGTTTCGTCGTTATATCGATTTCAGTGCCATTCAATCTCTGCGTCGAATGAAGTCGATGATCAGCAGTGAAGTTCGCCGTCGTGGCCTCTCCAATAACATCAAGCTTGGTTCTGGTGGTATTCGTGAAGTTGAATTTATTGCGCAAGTTTTTCAATTGATTCGTGGCGGGCGCGAGCCTAGCCTGCGTGGTCGAGGGTTACTAGAAACGTTAAGTGCTATTGAGTCTCTCAATTTATTAGAGACCAAAGAAGTCGGTCATTTACGTGAGGCCTACCTGTTTTTACGTCGCCTTGAAAACCTATTGCAAGCGATGTCTGACAAGCAAACTCAAACCTTACCAGATGGTGAGTTCGAGCAACTGCAGCTCGCTGTCGCAATGCAATTTGCTGATTGGGATAGTTTGATTACGGCAACTCGTGTTCATATGGCGAATGTACATACTGTTTTCGAAGATCTGATTGGTGTCGATGAAGAGGACGCCAATCCAATCGCGAGTCACTTTAGTGAACTGTGGGATATGGCCCATAAACAAGACGTGATTGAGCAGGTTCTTGAGCATGATATCGCGATTGCTAACCCGCTGGAAGCGGCGAAAACCATTATCCAATTTAAAGCGGATTTAGCGAAGAAAACCCTTGGCCCACGTGGACGGGAGGTTTTAAATCGCTTGATGCCTAAAGTGTTCCAAGCGTTGTACACCGCCAAGGATGCAGAGTTTGGTTTATCTCGAGTGTTGCACCTTCTCCATAAAATAGTCACGCGCACCACTTACCTTGAGCTATTGGATGAACACCCAGCCGCGTTAACTCAGTTAGTTCGTTTATGTACTGCGAGCCCGATGATTTCGGAGCAGCTTGGCCGTTATCCTATTCTATTAGATGAACTTATTGACCCTCAGCAACTTTATAATCCCGTACCTTTAGAGTCTTACAAGACTGAGCTGCGAGATTACCTAGCTCGTATTCCTGAAGATGATATGGAGCAACAGATGGAAGGTCTGCGTCAGTTTAAGCAGACTTGTATCTTGAGGATTGCAGCCGCGGATATTGCAGGTGCTCTGCCTGTCATGAAGGTCAGTGATCACCTGACCTATTTAGCCGAAGCGATTGTTGAGGCGGGTATTAACCAAGCTTGGTTACAAGTATCGGCCAAGTTTGGTGAACCGACTCATGTAAAAGATCGTGAAGGTCGTGGTTTTGCGGTTGTCGGTTATGGCAAAGTTGGCGGCTGGGAGCTGGGGTATAACTCAGACCTTGATATTGTCTTCATGCACGACTGTCCGGTACACATCTATACTGATGGTAAGAAAGAGATTGATGGACGCCAGTTTTATCTAAGATTGGCACAGCGAATTATTCATATTTTCTCAACTAGAACCGCTTCCGGTATTTTGTATGAGGTCGATACTCGTCTGCGCCCTTCAGGTGCCTCTGGTCTATTGGTTAGTCCAACGGATGCCTTTGACGAGTATCAGCACAATGATGCGTGGACTTGGGAGCACCAAGCTCTAACTCGTGCTCGCATGATTTACGGCGATGACTTATTGGCTTCGGCATTCAACAAAACTCGCCATGAGGTTCTGTGCTTGGCTCGTGATGAGGCAACACTCAAAAAGTCCGTTGTGGATATGCGTGAAAAAATGCGCGGTCATTTAGGCGGTAAAAAAGCCGATCGGTTCATGCTGAAACAAGATGCGGGCGGTATTACTGATATTGAGTTCTTGGCGCAATATTTAGTGCTGAGATACAGCAACGAAAAACCTAAGCTCACCCGTTGGTGTGACAATGTACGAATCTTTGAAAGCTTGTTGTCACAGGGGATTATGGACGAGCAGCAAGGCATGGCATTAACCAATGTCTATACGACGTTAAGAGATGAAATCCATCATCGTAATCTACTCAACCTTGATGCGGATGTGGCGATTGAGAAGTTTGAGATGGAAAGAGAACATGTTGTTCAAGCATGGAAGCAATGGATGGAAGCTTAACCAAGTCATAACGTAGTGACTGATGTGTCTATCTTGATAGGCTTTTACTCATTTATCTATAGTTTAGCCACTGTAATCAGTGTGCTAGACTCTAGCCAGATTCGATTTTTGGAGATCCATAATGAAACCAATTCTACCTGACTACAGCCAATCAGGCGTTCTTGTTGTCGGTGACGTAATGCTTGACCGTTACTGGTATGGCCCAACTGGCCGTATTTCACCAGAAGCACCTGTACCCGTTGTGAAAGTAGAAAATAACGAAGAGCGTCCTGGTGGTGCTGCCAACGTAGCAATGAATATTGCCTCTCTTGGTGGGCATGCTCATATCGTTGGTTTGACTGGAAAAGATGAGCCTGCTGAGGTGTTAAAAAACACCCTAGGTGCACTAAAAGTTAAATGTGATTTCGTTGAGTTAGAAGACTATCCAACTATTACTAAATTGCGAGTGATGAGCCGAGGACAACAGCTAATCCGCCTTGATTTTGAAGACAAATTTGAGAACACGGATCCCGAGCTTGTTTTGTCTCGCATGGAGCAAGCGCTTCCTAATGTACGTTCGGTGATCCTATCTGATTACGCAAAAGGTGCCTTGGAGCATGTGCAAAGTTTTATTCAAAAAGCACGTGCGGCAAAGGTTCCGGTATTCATTGACCCGAAAGGCGCAGACTTTGAACGTTACCGTGGTGCGACTTTGCTTACGCCTAATATGGCTGAGTTCGAACTGGTTGCGGGCAAAGTAAAATCTGAAGAAGAAATGATCGAAAAAGGACTCGCGTTAATCGAAGAGTTTGATTTCGAGGCTTTGTTGGTAACGCGCAGCGAACATGGTATGACTTTGCTTCGCAAAGGTTTGGAGCCATTCCACTTGCCGACTCAAGCGAAAGAAGTGTATGACGTGACAGGTGCGGGTGATACGGTTATCTCGGTACTCGCGGCTTCTGTTGCTGCTGGTAAGCCATTAGATGAAGCGTGTGCATTAGCGAACGCTGCTGCAGGTGTGGTAGTTGGCAAACTTGGTACATCTACGTTGTCTACGATTGAGTTAGCGGAAGCGATTCATGGTAGCCAAGACACTGACTACGGCGTGATCTCTGAAGCGGCACTGGTTGAAGCGGTGAAACGAGCTCGTGCGAAAGGCGAGAAAGTAGTTATGACTAATGGTTGCTTTGATATTCTGCATGCCGGCCATGTTTCTTACATGAACCACGCGGCTGAGCTGGGTGATCGTTTGATCGTTGCAGTGAATACTGATGAATCAGTCAAACGTTTGAAAGGTCCTGGTCGCCCTGTGAACCCAACTGATCGTCGTATGGCGGTATTGGCTGGCTTAGGCGCGGTTGATTGGGTGGTTCCGTTTTCTGAAGATACACCTCAACGTTTGATCTCTGAGGTTCTACCTAGCATTCTAGTGAAAGGTGGTGATTATAAACCTGAAGAGATTGCTGGTGGTGAAGAAGTGATTGCGGCTGGTGGTGAAGTGAAAGTTCTTAACTTTGAAGATGGTTGCTCTACGACTGAAATCATTAAAGCGATTAAAGGTGGTCGAGGTTAACTCTTAGCCTTCTCGTTTTCTAGTCTCAAGGCTTAACCTTTGAGTTAGGCTGAGAATTAGCTTTCAATAGATAATAAAAATGCCGCTCAATGAGTGGCATTTTTGTAACGGTAACTGAGTAATTCTTAATTACTTACTTGCTACTTTTAGACCTGCGTTTACATCAACAATGTCTTGTTCGCTTAGCGTACCGACGGCTTGACGAAGCTGAAGTACACTTAGGATGTAGTTGTAACGAGCATCTGAAAGGTTTTTGTTCGCATCGTATAGACGACGAGTTGAGTCTAGTACGTCAACGATAGTACGAGTACCTACATCAAAACCTGCTTCTGTTGCTTCTAGAGCTGACTGAGCAGAAACAACAGACTGTTCGTAAGCACGTAGAGCGCCGATCGAAGCTGTGATGTTGTTGTTGAATGCACGTACGTCTTTTACAACGCTACGGTAAGTTGCTTCTAGATCTTCACTTGCAGCAACGTAGTTGTATTCTGCCTGTTTAGTCAAAGAAGTCGTGTTACCACCTGTATATAGAGGCACAACTAAGTTCAAACCTAGGTTTAGGTTGTCTTGGTCGTAATCATTTGAGCTGTTTGATTGATCTGCAAGAGAGTAGCTACCATCTAACGTTAAGCTTGGTAGGTGACCAGAACTTGCTAGTGTGATGTTGTCTTTTGCTACATCTTGAGAAATACGAGATGCTAAAAGGCTCAGGTTCTTTTGCTCTGCTTGCTCAACCAGTGCAGCAGCAGATTCAGAAGATTTGCTTGCTGAGAAACGATCAGTGTCTAGGATGCTTAGGTTAGAGTGTTCCTGACCTGTAATCTCACGTAGACCTTCGTAGTTATTAATCAGAGTGTTCTCTGCTAACACTTCGTCAGCCAATACGCCATCGTACTGAGCTTGCGCATCATGTACATCGGTGATTGCTGAAAGACCGACTTCAAAACGTTGCTTTGTTTGTTCTAGTTGACGAGCAACTGCGGCTTTCTCTGCACGAACAAATTCTAGGTTATCTTGAGCTCGAAGTACTTCAAAGTATGCCGTTGCTACACGTAGGATCAAGGCTTGTTGCTCTGCCGCGTACGCGGAATCAGATTGACGAGCAGTTTTCTCTGCCGTGTCTAGCGTGATCCATGAAGAGCGTTGGTAGAGCTCTTGAGAAAAGTAAATCCCAGCTCCCCATTGGTTATTGTCATTGTTTTTATCGCTTAAATCACCACGGTTGATATCGTAGTTAGCTCTTAAATCAATTTGTGGTAGCAAATCACTACGGCTTGACGTTACTGCTTCAAAAGCGGCATCGCGCTGCGCTGCGGAACGAAGAAGTTGTGGATCGTTCTGTTTTGCTTGGTCGTAAACTTCAGCTAGCGTATCAGCAAAAGCTGACGAACTCAGGCTGCCGATTGCTGCACTGATAAATAGTGGAAGCAGTTTTTTCATTTTCCTATTCCTGCCTTTAATGGAATTTTCTTCAAAAGAGTTTAACCCAGTTTGGTGGTAATTTACTCGAAACTTTGCACTTTTTTACAGTTAACTGTCCACTTGTGCAATATTTATTTTTTAAAACTTAACTTTAATTATAAATTTTATATAAAAAGTTGAACCTTATCCTTGGTAGTTAACTCGGACAATGAGTAAACTATAAAGATCACTTAGTGAGGTACCAAATGCAACAGTATGACAATCAACGACATGAGTTTACTCCGCAAGATGTGGAAATAGTCTCAAAAGAGACGCTGTTTCGTGGTTTTTTCAAAATGGTTAAGTACACATTTAAACATAGACTGTTTGAGGGCGGCTGGAGCCAACCAATAGAACGAGAGATGTTTGAGCGTGGACATGCTGCCGCTTTGCTACCTTATGATCCTGTGCGTGACGAAGTAGTGATCGTCGAGCAGATCCGTGTCGGTGCTCTAGAGCATGAGAACCCATGGCAATACGAAATTGTTGCTGGGATCATTGATACCGATGAATCACCACAAGATGTCGCTCGTCGTGAAGCAATGGAAGAAGCCGGAGTCGAAGTCGGATCTGTATTGCCGATTACTTCGTATTACCCTTCATCTGGCGGTTGCTCAGAAAAGCTCGACGTCTTTGTTGGCTGTGTTGATGCAACGACAGCCAAAGGGGTACACGGATTGGACTACGAAGGTGAAGACATTCGTGTGCAAGTGATGAGTCGTGAAGCGGCTTATCAGTTGGTAAAAGACGGTGTGTTTGAAAATGGCGCCACGATCATTGCGCTACAGTGGCTACAATTGAACTACCAAGAATTACAGTCAGAGTGGATAGATTAACGTCATGCCAAATATAGCAGTGAAAAAACCGTATCATGTTGATCTTGCTGAATTGATGCGAGTTTACGAGACTAACTATGCCAAACTTAACGCTCTGTTACCTGTTGGGCATGAGGTTGGTGACGTTCGCTGTTACCAAGCCGTTAATATGGTGTATCAATTGACAGTGAATGAGGTCACAAAATACACCACTTTAATAGATATATGTCAGAGTGACGCGATGCCAGTGTTTCCTTTGCCAAAAATGTCTGTCAGGCTATATCACGACGCTCGAGTTGCAGAAGTGTGCGCTAGCGGGGATTTTTCGCGAGTCAAAGCGAAATATGACTACCCCAACACTAAGCTTTTGCAAAAGGACGAGAAATTTCAATTGAATAAATTTCTTGGGGAATGGTTAACGTTTTGTTTAAAAACGGGTATCAGTCGAACCCCAATTACCTTTTAATTGAACCTATTTAACAACACTTTTAAAGTCTAAACAGTAACGTATCTGGATTTGTTATTTTGGAATTATCACACACTTCAAAATTTGATGAGAGCACTATTAAGCTTGTGCAGCTAACGGACACGCATTTATTTGCGCCGAGCAATGGCAGCTTATTAAGCATCAACACTCAAGATAGCTTTCGTGCTGTAGTCGATGGCATTGTTAGTCAGGGCTTTGACTATCAAGCGATTCTAGCAACTGGTGATATCTCTCAAGATCACAGTGCTGAGTCGTACCAGAAATTTGAGTCAGGGATAGAGCCTTTGGAAAAGCCATGTTACTGGCTACCCGGGAATCATGACTTCAAGCCTAATATGGGCAGTGTTTTACCATCACCACAAATACAGTGTGTTGAGCATGTCTTGCTAGGCGATAACTGGCAGATGGTTATGCTGGACTCGCAAGTGGTGGGTGTACCTCACGGGCGCCTTAGTGATCAACAGCTTGATCTACTAGAACAAAAGCTGACTGAATTCCCTAAGCGTAACACCTTGGTTTTGCTGCACCACCACCCTTTACTGGTCGGTAGTGCGTGGCTTGATCAACATAACCTGAAAGATGCTGAGCAGTTTTGGGATGTGGTTCAACAGCACACCAATGTGAAAGCGATACTTTGTGGTCACGTTCATCAAGATATGAATCGCAATCATCATGGTGTACAAGTCATGGCAACCCCATCGACTTGTGTTCAATTCAAACCAAACTCGAACGACTTTGCGGTTGATACTTTATCTCCAGGCTGGCGAGAGATTGAATTGCACCAAGATGGAACGGTAACTACGCAGGTTCGCCGTTTGCCTAGTGGGCAGTTTTCGCCAGACTTTGATGCAGGTGGTTACTAATATGCCGGACCTTAATCAGCAAACCGTTAAACCATCGCTGCTTCTCTATATTCACGGTTTTAACAGTTCGTCACGTTCTCATAAAGCGAACGTAATGTCTGATTACTGTGCGAAGCATCGCGCTGATATTAAAGTCGTAACGCCTCAACTACCGAGCTTCCCTCTGCAAGCAGCTCTGCATTTACAGCAGCTGGTGGAGCAATATAAAGATCAATATCAGATCGCGTTAGTCGGTAGTTCATTGGGTGGCTATCTTTCAACATGGTTAAATAGTCATTATGGTTTCAAGGCGGTGGTTGTAAACCCAGCCGTGAAGCCGTATGAGCTTCTGGCTGATTATTTAGGTGAGCAAGTAAACCCATACACAGATGAACGATATGTACTGGAAACAAAGCATATCGATGAACTGAAGGCGTTAGAGGTTCCGGCTATCGCTAAGCCGAGTGACTTCTGGTTACTTCAGCAAACGGAAGACGAAGTTCTGGATTACCGACAAGCGGTAGAGAAGTACCAAGGTGCGACACAGACAGTAGAAGAGGGCGGGGATCATAGCTTTGTTGATTTTGAACGTTACCCACAACAAATCGTCACTTTTCTAAACCTCTAATCTGTTTCATCAACAGAGTGATTTTCTCTTGTTTGCCTGTTATTTCATCTATCAATGGTGAAATATCATAGTTTGATGTCTTAGTTTTTGAACTAGCTTGACATCATTACTCAGCTTCCAGACTATATTCCCCAATACTTCGCTCGTTCGCTCTACTATGAAGGTTCATAGTAATGATTCTGCTTTAGTGAAACTAGAGCCAGCGAACAGACGCAAACTTTTTGAGTAAACTCCGTATTATGACTGAACAATATAATGCAAAAGACCTCGAGGTACTTGAAGGTCTCGATCCCGTGCGACACCGCCCGGGAATGTATACAGAGACAGAAAGACCAAACCACCTTGCCCAAGAAGTCATTGATAACTCGGTCGATGAAGCACTAGCGGGACACGCTAAGAAAATTAAAGTTGTGCTTCATGCTGACCAATCGTTAGAAGTTACCGATGACGGCCGTGGTATGCCGGTTGATATCCACCCTGAAAAAGGCATCTCGGGTGTTGAGCTGATTTTAACTAAGCTCCACTCAGGCGGTAAATTTTCAAACAACAACTATAAGTTTTCAGGTGGTTTGCACGGGGTAGGTATCTCGGTGGTAAACGCGCTGTCAAAACGCGTTGAAGTAACGGTTCGTCGTGACGGTCAGGTACATGAAATCGCCCTTGAGGGTGGTCATGCCGTAACCGACCTTACGGTTACGGGGACTTGTGGTCATCGCAATACCGGTACTACCGTGCATTTCTGGCCAGATCCAAAATACTTCGATAGCTCTAAGTTCTCTGTTTTACGCCTTATTAATAACCTGCGAGCTAAAGCCGTACTTTGCCCTGGTTTAGAAATCACCTTTATCGACAAGGTTGGCGGTGAAGAACATAAATGGTTCTATGAAGACGGTCTAAAAGATTACCTTGCCGAAGGCGTGAAAGGTTACACCTTACTGCCTGAAGAACCTTATGTTGGCGAATTCGTTGCTGAAACGGAAATGGCGAACTGGGCGATCATTTGGCAGCCAGAAGGCGGTGATATGATCACCGAGAGTTACGTGAACTTAGTACCAACTAAGCAAGGTGGTACACACGTAAACGGTCTTCGCCAAGGTCTGCTTGATGCGATGCGTGAGTTCTGTGAATTCCGTAACCTGTTGCCTCGTGGCGTTAAGCTAACGGGTGATGACATCTTTGACCGTTGTTCTTACGTTCTATCGGTGAAGATGCAAGATCCACAATTTGCAGGTCAAACAAAAGAGCGCTTATCTTCTCGTCAAACTGCTGCGTTTGTTTCTGGTGTAGTGAAGGATGCTTTCAGCTTGTGGCTGAATGAAAAGCCTCAACTAGCAGAATTACTTGCAGAAGCTTGTATTGCTAACGCACATCGTCGTATGCGCGCAAGCAAAAAGGTTGTACGTAAAAAGATTGCTTCTGGTCCAGCACTGCCGGGTAAGCTAACCGACTGTTCGGTTCAAGATTTAAGCCGTACCGAAATCTTCTTCGTGGAAGGGGACTCGGCGGGTGGTTCTGCTAAACAAGCACGTGATCGTGAGTTCCAAGCGGTTATGCCACTTCGCGGTAAGATCCTAAATACGTGGGAAGTGTCAGCAGACCAAGTATTGGCTTCACAAGAAGTACATGATATTTCAGTTGCTCTGGGTATCGACCCTGATAACGATGATTTGTCAGGCCTGCGTTACGGTAAGATCTGTATCCTTGCCGATGCGGACTCGGATGGTCTTCATATCGCGACACTGCTATGTGCACTATTTACTCGCCATTTCCATGCTTTGGTTGAAGCGGGTCATATCTATGTGGCAATGCCTCCTCTGTATCGTATCGATTGCGGTAAAGAAGTGTTCTACGCACTCGATGACTCAGAGAAAGATGGTGTGCTTGAGCGACTATCGCAGAAGAAAGCCAAAATCAACGTGCAACGATTTAAAGGTTTGGGTGAAATGAACCCACTTCAGTTACGCGAAACCACTATGGATCCAAATACTCGTCGTCTTGTCCAATTAACGATTGATGACAACGACGCGACCAACGAGATGATGGACATGCTGCTTGGTAAGAAACGTGCAGATGATCGCCGTACATGGCTACAGACTAACGGTGATATGGCCGAGGTATAATGGATGTCTAACGAAATTACATATGATGGCGTTGAACAGTTGCCAATGCGCAAGTTCACCGAAGATGCCTACTTAAATTACTCAATGTACGTGATCATGGATCGTGCATTGCCATATATCGGTGATGGCTTGAAGCCAGTACAGCGTCGTATTATCTATGCGATGTCTGAGCTAGGCCTATCCGCTGCATCAAAATATAAAAAATCAGCTCGTACGGTTGGTGACGTTCTAGGTAAGTATCACCCACACGGTGACTCTGCTTGTTACGAAGCGATGGTACTGATGGCGCAACCCTTCTCTTACCGCTACCCATTGGTGGATGGTCAAGGTAACTGGGGTGCTCCGGATGACCCGAAATCGTTCGCTGCGATGCGTTATACCGAAGCAAAACTGTCGAAGTTTGCGGAAGTCCTGCTTGGTGAATTAGGTCAGGGAACCGTTGATTGGCAACCCAACTTTGATGGCACGATGAAAGAGCCTCAGATGTTGCCAGCACGCCTTCCTCATATCTTACTTAACGGCATTACAGGTATTGCGGTTGGTATGGCGACCGACATCCCGCCTCACAATGTACGTGAAGTGGCGAACGCGGCGATTCATTTGATTGATACGCCGAAAGCTGAACTTCCAGATGTGATGGGTTTCATTCAAGGCCCAGATTACCCGACAGAAGCTGAAATTATTTCGCCGAAGTCGGATATCGAAAAGATCTACCGTACAGGCCGTGGCAGCATCAAGATGCGCGCGGTATGGCACAAGGAAGGCTCTGATATCGTTATCACGTCTTTACCTCATCAAGTGTCAGGTGCGAAGTTACTTGAGCAAATCGCTAACCAGATGCGAGCTAAGAAGCTGCCTATGGTTGACGATCTGCGTGATGAATCAGATCACGAGAACCCAACGCGTATCGTCGTGGTTCCTCGTTCAAATCGTATCGACTGTGACCAACTGATGAGTCACTTATTCGCGTCGACGGATTTAGAGAAAAACTTCCGCGTTAACTTGAACATGATTGGTTTAGATAACCGTCCTCAAGTTAAAGGCTTAGTTCAAATCCTGAAAGAGTGGATTGAGTTCCGTCGTACGACCGTTCGTCGTCGTTTGCAGTACCGTTTAGATAAAGTACTGGCACGTTTGCATATCTTAGAAGGCTTACTTGCCGCTTATCTAAATATTGATGAAGTGATTGAAATCATTAGAACAGAAGACGAACCATGTCCTGTTTTGATGAACCGTTTCAACATTTCTGAAATTCAAGCCAATGCGATACTCGATATTAAACTTCGTAACTTAGCTAAGTTAGAAGAATTTAAAATTCGAGCTGAGCAAGAAGAGCTTGAAGCTGAACGTGAAAAGCTTGAAAAGCTATTAGGTTCAGAGCGTCGCTTGAATACCCTGATCAAAAAAGAAATCCAAGCAGATGCAGATAAATACGGCGATGATCGTCGCTCACCGTTGATTGAACGTGCTGAAGCAAAAGCGTTGACTGAGCGTGATTTAGTTCCAAGTGAGCCAATTACTGTCGTGCTTTCTGAAAAAGGTTGGATTCGTCATGCTAAAGGGCATGAAGTTGACGCTGAAGGCTTGAACTACAAATCAGGTGATAAATTCTTAGCAAGCACTAAGGGTAAGAGTAACCAACAAGCGGTGTTCCTCGGCAGTGATGGCCGAAGCTACTCCCTTGAATCTCACTCACTGCCATCGGCGCGAAGCCAAGGTGAGCCAATTACAGGCCGCTTGAACGTCAGCCCTGGTACTTCTATTCGCCAAGTGGTGATGGGAGAGAATGAACAGCTATGGTTAGTCGGTTCTGATGCGGGTTATGGCTTTGTTTGTAAAGGTAGTGATCTGCTGTCTAAGAACAAGAGCGGTAAAGCGTTGGTTAACTTGCCACAAGCTTCTGAAGTGATGTTGCCAAGCCCGATTGCTGACTTGGACTCTAACCAGATTCTGGCGATTACTAACCAAGGTCGTATGTTGTTGTTCCCGATTAAAGACCTACCTCAGTTGAGCAAAGGTAAGGGTAACAAGATCATCAACATTCCTTCTGCGAAAGCAAAAGAGCGTGAAGAGTTTGTCTCGCATCTAATGGCTATCCCAGAGAATGCGACGCTGACAATCTATGCGGGTAAACGCAAACTTGGCTTGAAACCTGCGGATCTTGAAAATTTCCGTGGTGAACGTGGTCGTCGTGGTGGTTTACTACCTAGAGGACTACAACGAGTGACGCGCATTGATATCGATGAACCTAGCGACGCTTAGCTATGACGCTTAGCTATGACGCTTAGTTATGATACTTAGTTATATAACTAGTTTTCATTGAGCTTATAATTCGCTTGATAGATAAAAGAAAACCCAGCTTAAGAGCTGGGTTTTTTGTGTCTGGAAGTTTAACAGTGTGGGGTCGCTAACTTCATGTTAGCAATCAACATACGTATATAGGCTACAGGCGTGTATCTTCAGCGATAGTCACCTTGAGGGTCTTGTTTTCACCTTTGCGTAATACACCAACATCAATGACAGTTCCTGGGCGCAGGTCAGTAACAATGTCCATTACGCTCTGTCGTCCGCTAATCTGGGTATTATTGATGCTGACAATAATATCTTGTGCTTCAAAGCCTGCATCAGCCGCAGGACCGTTCGGGTCTATCCCTAGTACCACAATACCGCCGATATTCTTATTGCCGAGTAAGCGTGACGTCACCGAGTTGATGTCTTGTCCGTCTATGCCAATATAACCACGAATCACACGACCATCAGCGATGATTTTTTGCATGATCTTATTGGCAAGTGGGTAGGGGATAGCAAATGAAATCCCGTAGGTTTCCATGTCGGTAGCTTGTTGGAAAGACGCGGTATTGATACCGACTAACTCACCTTGTGAATTGACAAGTGCACCACCGGAGTTACCTTCATTGATTGCCGCATCGGTCTGGATAAAGGCTTGATGGCCATCTGCACTGATTGAAGAGCGACCGGTTGCCGAGATAATACCAAAGGTTGTGGTTTGACCTAGGTTATACGGGTTACCGATAGCGAGAACCACATCTCCAACATTTGCAGTGTAATCTTGGTTCAGTGGAATCACTGGTAAGTTGTCACCGCTGACTCTGAGTATCGCTATATCGGTGCGCTTGTCTGAACCGACAAGCTGTGCGGCGGCTACTCGTCCGTCTTGAAGTGCCACAACTATTTGGTCGGCTTGAGCAACAACGTGAAAGTTGGTAATGATGTAGCCTTTTTCGCTAACAATGACCCCTGAACCCAAACCTTGAGTCAGTAGCTTATTGCGATCGCTTTCTGCGTATTTACGACTATAAATATTGACCACAGCGGGTGCAGCACGTCGCACCGCTTGGTTAAATGAGATCTGAAGAGAGCCAATATTATCGACTTGAGGACTAGTGACATCTGAAACTATAGCTGGCCTTAAGCTCGGAAATGCGAGAAGAATAAGTGCCGCTGAAACGAGTCCAAGGGAAATAGAACGAAATAGAAAGGACAGCATGTTTCCCTCTTCAACAAGTAAGGTATGGAGCATCCGTCAATGGATGACTGACTTGATTACGAGTGAAGCATAGCATTTTGATTGATCTAAAGAAAAGGGAGACTGAGTAAGTTTAAAGCAAACTTACTGAGCCTCCCTGTAATTGCGCTGACGTATGACTATCGAATAACTAGATAGATAGTCCTGTCGCCTCTTTGGATATTAAGCGCCAACACGCCAGGTTGTTTTTCAAGAATCTTTCTAAATTCAGCAAGGTTCTTAACGGGTTGGCGGTTTACCCCGATGATGATGTCATCTTTAAGAAGTTGATAGGCTTCTGCTGGCGAACCTTGAGCGACACTTGATACCTTGACGCCTGTCGTTGAGTCGCTGTCGGTTGTGTTAGTGAGCTCTGCACCGGCAAGTCCTTCATGGAGTTTTTCAGCTTGTGTCTTACTATTGGTGGATTCACCCAGAGTCACATCAAAGGTCATATTCTTTCCGTCACGAACGACACCAAGTTCGATCTGTTTACCTGCGCCGAGGGTTGCGACTTTGGCTCTTAACTCGCTAAAAGTATCAATACGCTTACCATTAATAGAGACAATAACATCGCCCGCTTTCAGTCCGGCTTTGTCCGCAGCACTGTCGGGTACAATTTGGCTGACAAAGGCACCTTTGCTGGATTCATAACCAAGCGCTTCCGCCAATTCAGAGGTGACCTCTCCGCCTTGAACACCCAGCATACCGCGTTTTACTTCACCGAAATCGAGAATTTGTTCTGTCAGGTTTTTCATCATATTGGATGGGATTGCAAAGCCGATACCGACATTGCCTCCGTTAGGGCCAAGGATAGCCGTGTTGATACCAATCAGCTCACCGTTGAGATTCACTAACGCACCTCCAGAGTTACCACTGTTGATAGCGGCATCGGTTTGAATGAAGTTTTCAAAGTTCTCTAGATTTAGGCCGCTACGACCGAGTGCAGAAACGATCCCGGATGTCACGGTTTGACCGAGTCCAAATGGGTTGCCGATAGCGACACTGAAATCACCGACTCTTAACTTGTCGGAGTCTGCAACTTTTATCTGGGTAAGGTTCTTGGCTGTTTCGAGTTTTAATAGCGCGATATCCGACATCTGGTCGCCGCCGATCAGCTCGGCATCGTACTCTCGACCATCATGAAGTTTTACTTTGATATCGTCGGCACCATTGATGACATGGTAATTGGTGACAATATGGCCTTTCTTGGCATCAATGATCACACCAGAACCTAGCCCGCGGAATGGGCGTTCTCGTGTCTGTTCTGGACCAAAAAAGAATTGAAATTGTTCAGGGATTTGCTGACGTTGTACCTGTTTGCCTTCTACGGCAATACTAACCACAGCGGGGGTCACTTGTTCAAGCATAGGTGCAAGGCTTGGTAATTGTTCATTGCCCACACTTAATGGCAGTGCGGCCGTTGCTTGAATGGGGGTGATGATTGAACTTAAGCTTAAAGTCAGTACCGATAAAGCAAGCAAAGGTTTTTTCATCATAAACTCCTCTCTAGTTAAGGTCTTGCCTCTCTCATATTTATGAAAAATATGAGAGGTTTCAAATGACCTGAGTGAAAGTTATGACTCAAAAACCTTTGTAAAGTTCACAGAAGTGTTAAATGTTTACGATGCTTTTGCTGTAACGACATCGGGAGCATCCATGATTTCTTTCTTCTGCTCTGTAAATAAACCGGTTGCGCCATTAGCGTAATCTTTCGGTTGTTCTTCAAGTGTCGCCTCTTTAACTGAAGGCTTGTCTTGTGGTTTATCCGAATGGGCTGCGGCTGTTTTCACAAATGGATTATCTTGCTCTGGCAGATTAGGGATCAGCTCTGAGCTTGTTTTTTCCATGTGTTGGTACAGTTTTGTGTAGTCCTTACCTAAGGTGTCCAACATTTCTGCTGATTTCGCAAAGTGGTCAGCTAGCTCTTGTCGCTGCTGTTCAAGGGCAAACTTTGCGCTATCTAATTCTTTCTGTACGTTCTTTTGTTTTTTGTATTCAGGTGTCATGAGACGAGAAATAGCGACCCCTAAAATAACTCCGACTAGTAAACCGGCAACGGCATACATCCAAGGCATAACAGCTCCTTATTATTGTTTTTTAACATGTTTGTTACTGCTTAGTTACACGTGATACGGCTCCATGGTACTATGAGAAAGCCGCAGTATAAAGAGAAATGCGTGTGCGCTAGTTAGCAGTTTGATGCTGCATTATTCACCGCATAGCGACATATCTCATACTGTTTGGGCTCATTTTTATTTGCTGTCTGATATTGCTTTCATTGTGGAAATGTCGTCATGAATCCCATTAAAAAATACGAACAAGATATAAAAGAACATGGATTTCAAAGAGATCCAGCGCAAGAGCAAGCCGTTAAATCTTTAGATGAACTCTTTCATCAATTCCAAGATTACATGAATACGCCTATTCCTCAACTGACTCGATTCCAGAAATTAATGGGCAAAAAGCCAGAACTGCCAGAGCCACCAAAAGGCCTCTATTTTTGGGGTGGCGTCGGGCGCGGTAAAACGTACTTAATGGATACGTTCTACGATGCCTTACCGACCACAAAAAAAATGCGTGTTCACTTTCACCGCTTTATGTATCGAGTCCATGATGAGCTAAGGGCGCTAGGTAATGTTAGCGACCCGTTGCCTTTAGTCGCAGATAAGTTGAAAGAAGAAGCGGATATTATCTGTTTTGATGAATTCTTTGTTTCAGACATCACGGATGCCATGATCTTAGGAACTTTGTTCCAAGAGTTATTCGCTCGCAACGTTATCTTAGTCGCGACCTCTAATATTCCACCTGCGGATTTGTATCGTAACGGGTTGCAGCGAGCTCGCTTCTTACCCGCTATTAAGCTTATTCAAGGCAATTGCCATATTCTTAATGTCGATAGCGGAATCGATTATCGTCTTCGTACTTTAGAGCAGGCTGAGATCTATCATTACCCGCTGGATAGCCAAGCGAACATCAACCTCGAAACATATTACGCGCAGCTCGTTGGTGAAGATAAAGAGAAACTCAAACAGATTGAGGTCAATCACCGTCAGCTGGATGTAGTCGAAGCAAGCGATGGTGTGCTACATGGTACGTTTGCTCAGCTTTGTCAGTCGGCTCGCAGCCAGAATGACTATATTGAGCTGTCTAGGGTTTATCACACGGTTCTGCTGGCTGATGTGTTGCAAATGGGTGCGACTTCAGATGACGCAGCAAGACGCTTCATTGCGTTAGTTGATGAGTTCTATGAGCGTAACGTGAAATTGATTATTTCAGCGGAAGTGGAGCTAGAAAAGCTATATACCCATGGTCAGTTAGAATTTGAGTTTAAACGTTGTCAGTCGCGTTTAATCGAAATGCAGAGCCATGAATATTTGGCAAAAGAACACTTAAGTTAGCTTTGATTATCTCGAATAAGAAAGAGAATTAAAAAAATCGTGATTTTGTTCAAAAAGAGGTGATTTTTTCTTCGCTCTTCTCTATAATCCTGCGACCTACCGTTACTGCGGGCCTCTAGCGATGAGTAAAATCACGTTATGCCAAGAGTTTTCCAACACTCGAAGGGGTGATGATGGTAACTCTTAGACAGTGGGAATACGCGAGTATTCCTTAAGTGTAAATTTTTTAAATAGGTAATTATTAGCATGAAAACTTTCGTTGCTAAACCAGAAACTGTAAAACGCGACTGGTATGTTGTAGACGCTGAAGGCAAAACTCTTGGCCGTCTAGCAAGTGAAATCGCTTCTCGCCTACGCGGCAAGCACAAAGCAGAATACACTCCTCACGTAGACACTGGTGATTACATCATCGTTGTTAACGCTGAGAAAGTAGCTGTGACTGGTAACAAAGCTAAGGGTAAGGTTTACTACCGTCACTCTGAGTTCCCAGGTGGTCTTAAGACTATCACTTTTGAAAAGCTAATTGCTAAGAAACCAGAAATGGTTCTTGAACTAGCAGTTAAAGGTATGCTTCCACGTGGTCCTCTAGGCCGCGCGATGTACCGTAAGCTTAAAGTATACGCTGGTACTGAGCACAACCATGTTGCTCAACAACCACAAGTACTAGACATCTAATTGGGGATTAAGACAATGGCAGAGAATCAATACTACGGCACTGGTCGTCGCAAAAGCTCAGCAGCTCGTGTTTTCATCAAACCAGGCTCTGGTGAGATCGTAATCAACAAGCGTAGCCTTGATGTTTACTTCGGTCGTCCAACTTCTCGTATGGTTGTTAAGCAACCTCTTGAGCTAGTTGAACTAACTGAGAAACTTGACCTTTACATCACTGTTTCTGGTGGTGGTATTTCAGGTCAAGCTGGCGCAATCCGCCACGGTATCACTCGTGCTCTTATGGAATACGATGAAACTCTACGTCCTGCTCTACGTGCAGCTGGCTATGTTACGCGTGACGCTCGTTGCGTTGAACGTAAGAAAGTTGGTCTACGTAAAGCACGTCGTAAACCTCAATTCTCTAAGCGTTAATTTTTCCTCACCGAAAAATACACGCGACCAGTTTTATTACTGGAATTGTGGTTCAAAGCTCGGCTATATGCCGGGCTTTTTGTCTTTCTGGCCTCCGCTAAACGCTTCCCCCTCCTCGTTTTATTCCTAAATTCTTATATTTTGAAAGCTTTTGTAACCCAATGTGCGCTTTGCCTCATGATTGTTACAAAAAGGTAGCTTTATCTTGTCAAAAAGTAGGGTTTTATTTATCATTTGCCGTCAATAAATAGAACTAAATACATATTTTGTTAGCCATGCTCTTTAATCGGAATTATTTCAATCCATAAGGAGCAAATGGGAGAATGTTTGGATGAGCAACGCGCCTTTAAATAACGGTCGCAGGCGTTTCTTAACCGCAACAACAGCCGTTGTTGGTGGTTTGGGAGCAGCTGCTGTAGCCGTGCCTTTTATTAAATCATGGAACCCGAGTGCCAAAGCGAAAGCTGCGGGCGCGCCGGTGGAAGTGGAAGTCAGTAAGTTAGAACCGGGACAAATGGTTCGTGTCGAGTGGCAAGGTAAACCTGTATGGGTTGTACGCCGTGCTGAGTCGGTACTAGAGAACCTAAAAGCGATCGGTGGTCAACTTCGTGACCCTCAATCTGAAACTGAACAACAACCAGACTACGCACAGAACGAGTTTCGTTCTATTAAGCCGGAGTTCTTCATTGCTGTTGGTTTCTGTACGCACTTAGGTTGTTCTCCAACTTACCTGCCAGATTCTTTTGCAGAACAAGTTCAGGGCGTTAAGTCTGGTTTCTTCTGTCCTTGTCATGGTTCAAAGTTTGATATGGCAGGTCGAGTATTCCAAGGCGTACCAGCCCCATTGAACCTTGTAGTGCCAAAGCATATGTATTTGAGTGACACTAAGATCATGATCGGTGTGGACGAGGGAGACGCATAATGCAAGGATTGCTTGATTGGGTAGAAAAACGTCTACCCGCAATGAATGCTTATAAAAAGCATTTATCTGAATACCCAATGCCTAAGAACTTTAACTTTTGGTACCTTTTCGGTTCTTTGGCAATGTTGGTACTGGTTAACCAAATCCTTACAGGTATTTGGCTAACAATGAACTACGTTCCGTCTGGTGATGGCGCGTTTGCATCTGTTGAATACATCATGCGTGATGTGGAATACGGCTGGTTACTGCGTTACATGCACTCGACAGGTGCTTCGGCATTCTTCGTGGTTATCTACCTGCATATGTTCCGTGGTCTAATCTACGGTTCTTACCAAAAGCCTCGTGAGCTACTTTGGCTCTTCGGTATGCTGATCTTCTTAGTGCTTATGGCTGAGGCTTTCATGGGTTACTTACTACCATGGGGGCAAATGTCTTACTGGGGTGCTCAGGTAATCATTTCTCTGTTTGGTGCGATTCCTGTTATTGGTGATGACCTAACGCTTTGGATCCGTGGTGATTACATCATCTCTGGTGCAACGCTGAACCGTTTCTTCGCACTGCACGTTATCGCTCTACCAATCGTACTTCTGCTGCTTATCGTACTTCACGTACTAGCACTGCACGAAGTGGGTTCGAACAACCCAGACGGTATCGAGACTAAGCTTCCTAAAGGCACAATGGGCGACGACTACAAAACTCAGTTCCCATTCCACAAGGATTACACTAAGAAATACGACATCATTGACTCTGTTCCTTTCCACCCATACGGGACGGTGAAAGATATGGTCGGTGTTGCTGGTTTCCTATTCTTGTTCTGTTACGTGTTGTTCTTTAACCCAGAGATGGGTGGATACTTCCTTGAGCCGCCTAACTTCGAAGCTGCTAATCCACTGAAAACACCTGAGCATATTGCTCCAGTTTGGTACTTCACGCCGTTCTACGCTGTACTTCGTGCTGTTCCTGATAAGCTGATAGGTGTAGTTGCAATGGGTGCATCTATTGTCGTGCTATTCCTACTGCCATGGTTCGACCGTTGTAAAGTGCGTTCTTACCGTTACCGTAGCAAACTGCATTTGATTAACATCATCCAATTCACAATAAGCTTTATTGCGCTTGGTGTACTTGGTGCGCTTCCAGCAACGCCAACGTATACGCTACTGGCTCAGATCTTTAGCTTAGGTTATTTCATGTTCTTCGTTCTACTGTGGTTCTACAGTAAAAATGAAGCGACGAAACCATTACCAGAAAGGGTGACATTCAAATGAAAAAGTGGATTGTAATTTTATTTGCTATGTTGCCGTCACTGGCGATGGCAGCGGGTGCAGGCGTACCATTAGACAAAGCAAACAATGATTTAACAGATAAAGCCTCATTGCAAAATGGCGCTAAGATGTTCATGAACTACTGTTTTGCTTGTCACTCAACGCAGTACCAGCGTTATGAACGTGTTGCGAATGATTTAGAGATCTCTGTAGATCTAATGAAGGAAAACCTGATTTTCGACCCTGAAGCGAAAATCGGTAGCTTGATGGTTAATGCTATGCCCTCTGATCAAGCGGCAAGTTGGTTTGGTGCTCCGCCACCAGATCTAACTTTGGTTGCTCGTGTTCGTGGCGCAGATTGGCTATACACGTACCTTCGTACCTTCTATGAAGACCCATCTCGTCCGTTTGGCGTGAACAACATTGTTTTCCCAAGTGTTGGTATGCCGCACGTTCTTGAAGAGCTGCAAGGTATTCCAACACCAATCTACGATACTCATATGGTAGATGGCGAGGAAGTGACAACTGTTGTTGGCACTGAAACTGACGGTTCTGGCGAATTAAGTGCTGGTGAATACGACGAAGCAGTTCGTGACCTTGTTAACTTTTTGGTTTACTCGGGCGACCCAGTTCAACTTGAGCGTCATGCAATGGGTTGGTGGGTAATGGCCTTCTTAGTAATCTTCACTATCATCGTGATTTTGCTGAAGAAAGAGTATTGGCGTGATGTGCACTAATTGTGCTATAATACCGTGCTAATTCCCAAATTATGTTAATGTTCAATGGAGGCTTTAGGCCTCCATTGTTTTTATTTAAAGTGTACTGGAGGGCTCCATGGCTGTAGCTGCCAATAAACGTTCTGTAATGACTCTTTTCTCAAGTGCTTCTGATATGTATAGCCATCAGGTGCGCATTGTTCTTGCTGAAAAAGGCGTAAGTGTTGAAGTTGAGTTGGTTGATGAAAAAAATCTACCAGCAGAGCTTGTTGAACTGAACCCGTACAAATCAGTACCTACTCTTATTGATCGTGAGCTTGCTTTATATGACTCAAAGATCATTATGGAGTACTTAGATGAGCGTTTCCCTCATCCACCGTTGATGCCTGTATACCCGGTTGCTCGTGGTAATAGTCGTCTAATGATGTACCGCATTGAGCGTAACTGGTATTCAGTTGCAGAGAAGATCGTTAAAGGCAACGCTGAAGAATCTGAAGCAGCTCGCGTTAAACTGCGCAACGACCTACTGACTCTTGCTCCTATCTTCGCTGAGTATGAATACTTCATGAGCGAAGAGTTTAGCCTAATTGATTGTTACCTAGCTCCGCTACTATGGCGTTTACCTGAGCTTGGTATCGAATTAATTGGTCCTGGTTCTAAAGAGCTTAAGATTTACATGAACCGCGTATTCGAACGTGATTCATTCCTAGCTTCTCTAACTGAAGCTGAGCGTGAGATGCGACTCGTTCGCTAAGCGTTTATGGATATTTCAAATATGACTCCACGCCGACCATATATGCTTCGTGCATTTTATGAGTGGCTGGTTGATAACGAATTAACTCCACACCTTGTTGTTGAAGCAACATTACCGGGTGTAAGAGTTCCAGAAGAGTTTGTTCAAGATGGTCAGATCATTCTGAACATCGCGCCTCGTGCGGTTGGACAACTTGAACTGGGTAACGAAGCTGTGACGTTTAGTGCTCGCTTTAGTGGTCGCCCACACTCTGTGATCGTGCCGCTTTACGCAGTACAAGCGATTTATGCTCGTGAGAATGGTGCTGGTACCATGTTTGAACCTGAAGAGGCTTACATGGAATCTTTTGAAGAAGGGATTGAAGAAAGTCCTTTTGAAGAACAAGAGAAAGGCCCATCTTTGAGCGTAGCAACGGCAGACGTAGATGCTGAAGAGCCTGACTCAGATCCTGAGCCTCCTCGTCCAGCAAAAGGTCGCCCAAGCCTTCGTGTTATCAAATAACGTTTAACGTTAGCTAAATAACGACTCAAATAAAAAAGCAGCGACTCGTCGCTGCTTTTTCTTTTCTGCTAAATAGCATTTAATTGGCTGGCTTAAGGCTAGTTAACGGCCGTCTCTTCTTCGCCATATTCAAACGCTCGAATCACCTGCTTTACGCCTGAAACATTACGCGCAACTTCTGTCGCGATATCAGCATGCTCTCGAGATACTAACCCAAGTAAAAACACCTCTGAATCTTCAGTGATGACTTTAACCTTGATGCCGTTGAGATCAGCGTTTGCTAGAAGGGCTGATTTCACCTTGGTAGTAATCCAGCTGTCGTTACTAATAGCACTGATGGTCAATGGCTCTTTTACTCGCACCTGATTGTGGATGCTTTCTACGCCTGCCACTTCTTTGGCTTGGTTTTCAAACGCGCGACGCTCTGAGTCAGTGGTCGCTTGCCCCATCAATACAACCGAACCTCGGTAAGAGCTCGCTGTGATACGAACGTTGCCACGATATGGCTGTTTGTTGGTGATGGCTGCGACTTCAAATTCGATATTGTTATCGTTCCAAATTTGCTTGGTGGTTCGTGTGTCAGTGACTAAGTTCGCTGTGGTTGCAGCTCCAGCAATGAAAATGCCAGCACAACCAGACAGGGACAGTGTAAGTAGCGAAACACTAATCAGCTTAAACAGCTTCATAGAGGTTAATGATTTCATTGTGATGCTCCGTATATCACTCTTCGTGAGCAGGGAAGAGTACTTGATCGATTAGGTCACATAGGCAATGCAGTGTCACCATGTGTACTTCATGAATGCGTGCTGTACGGTGTGAAGGGATACGAATTTCTACATCGTGTTCGCCAAGTAAGCCTGCCATTTCACCACCATCTTTACCCGTAAAGGCGATGATCGTCATGTCACGTGTTACCGCTGCTTCCATCGCTTTGATGATGTTTTTGCTGTTACCGCTAGTAGAGATAGCCAGTAAAATATCGCCAGTTTGACCAAACGCACGTACCTGCTTAGAGAAGATCTCTTCGTAGTGATAGTCGTTGGCTACTGCCGTTAGCGTGGTGTTGTCTGCTGTGAGAGCCATTGCTGGGAGGCTAGGGCGCTCGGTTTCAAAGCGATTAAGTAGGCACGATACAAATTGCTGAGCATTCGACGCCGAACCACCATTACCACAACAAAGAATTTTGTTTCCGTTAAGCAAGGTCGCAACCATTGCTTGAGCGGCATGCGTAATTGCGTCTGGCAGTGCTTCTGCAGCCGCAATTTGGATCTGAATACTTTCTGTAAAACTTTCTTTAATGCTGTCTAGCATGTTTATCCTTGGGTAATCGCGTTTTGAATCCAGTCGATATTGTCATTCGGCCCTTCTATGGCAACGATATCAAACCTGAAATCTGTAGAGTGCACCGACAAGCCTTGCTGCATAAGCCAAACATTGGCTGTTTTGAGCAGCTTCTGTGACTTCTTTGCTGTCACCATTTCGGCGGCATGCCCGTAGCGGGTTTGCTTGCGGTATTTTACCTCAGCAAACACAATCGTATTGTTATGGCGCATTATAAGATCAATCTCGCCACATTTAGCTATGAAGTTTTCTTGAATTAACGATAATCCGTGGCCAACTAAATAATTTTTAGCCACGGTCTCGTATTTATCACCCACTTGTTTGTGGGTGATTGTTGGTTTGGACAGGAACTTTCGGCTAAAAAGCCCCATGCTCTGCCCAGCTGATTTCACGTTGAACAACACAGTTGTTGTCGATGGTTAACACGCCGGTTTCACCTGGAATGCTGTAACCCTGTACGGCTTTCATCTGTGGCAATGCATCCATTAGGTAGTAGGCATCCATCCCCAGTGCTTGCAGACGTTTTTGGCCGTTTGAATGTGCAGGCCATAGGTCGTTTAGCTCTTTGTTAAGCTCGTTCTTGCTCTCAACCAATAATGGGATGTCACTGTAGAACACACCCGTTAGATCTTCGTACTGCTTGTCACCGCTGTTGCTGCGTGAGTTTGAGAACAAGGCTGGTTGGTCAGCATCTGGGTTAATCGCGACTTCAATGAAAGGCTTAATCAACGTAAGCTCTGAGTTCTTCGCCACAATGTAAACAGAGTCGATATCACGACGGCTGCGCGGTTCAGTTTCTAGGTCTAGGTTAAGTAGCCCATCCATTTGAGCGATACGTTGTTGGCTCTCTTGTAAGCCGAATACCTGATTCACATTGCGCTGAAGTTGGCGCTTGTCAGAGAATAAGGTAATCGCGACTTCGTTGTTGCTGTATTTTTTCCACTCTTTCTCAAACGCTTGCTTAACGCGGTCACCTAAACGCCCTTTTGGCGCCAGAATAAGCGGGTACTTGTAGCCTTGAGCAAAAAGGTGTTTCGCTGCCTGAGCGACTTCTTGCTCTGGCGATAGAGCGAGATAGCAAATATTGGTATCAGGTTCTAGCTGCGTCGGAATATTTAGAGCTAAAGCTGGAATCGAATTTTCGTGGTTTTTCTGCGCTTGCTGAAGCTTGGTAATATTGCTCTTAATCAGCGGGCCAACGATGAAATCTACATTGTTCTCTTCCAGTGTCGCTTTAATTTCAGCAGCACTTTGTACGTTGGTGTCCATAACCGTTAGCGTTGCATTTTCTTCGCGCTCTTTGTCATTCATCATCGCAAAGATGAAGCCATCACGCACAAGCTGTGCTTGCTTGCCGTACTTACCCGTGAGCGGCAGTAATAGCGCAGTGCTGGTTGGTTTGCTGATCTCTAGCGCCAATATGTCAGTGATCGCCTGAGGTGTGTAGGTTGCTGCAGGATGACGAGGATTCTCAGCCAGCCAATCAGACAGAGTTTTCTGTAGGTCTGGAAGGTTAGAGTTCAGCGTCTTCATATAAATAGCCAGCTGTAACCAACCTGCTAGAACGTCTTCTGTCGGAGAAGTCTTAAGTTCTAGAATCTCATATTGAGAGTAGCTGTTCAGGTTCTGCCAAATACGGTCGGCAGTTATCTGTTGGCTTTCGTCATCAGCGTCTACGTATTCTGAATAAAGGACTAACTCACGGCTTGCTTCGAAATACTCGCTTTGCATTTCAGAAATGTTAGCGCGTAGCTCGTGATAATCTTTCCACTGCTCGTTCGGAAGCTTCCACCAAGGCTGAAAATTCAGCTGGCTGTACGCTTGCTGTGGTTGCGAGTTATTCACCAGCAGTTGAGCGCGAGCTAATTGCCATTCTGCTTGTTGAACTTCACTCAGCTCTTGTTTGGCTAAGCGCTTGATAAGCAGAGTCGCTTGATCGGTTTTTCCAGCTTGCACAGAAGCCTTAAGTGCCATGATTAACCAGTCGTTTTGTAGACTTCCTTTGCTACTATCCGCCTGCATCATGTAACTTTCAGTTGATTGCGCTGGATCTAGTGTAATATCAACACGCGTTGGTGCTTGAGGACCTGAAGAACAAGCCGCCAATGTAATTGCTAATGCAATTGGAGTTAGTAAGCGTGGTACACTGAGTCTCTTATGGTTCATCGTTGCCATGAGTTCTTTAAATTCCGTATAAATTTGTATCTATATTAATCGTTGAAGTGATGGTAAACAAATGACAGATAACAAAACCTTGCTCACAGAGAGCCCAACTCTCTACATTGTGCCAACCCCAATCGGAAATTTGGGAGATATCACTCAAAGAGCAATTGAAATTTTATCAAGTGTCGATGTTATAGCAGCCGAAGACACACGCCACACGGGTAAGCTGCTTGCTCACTTCAATATATCCACCAGAACGTTCGCTTTACATGATCATAATGAACAAACTAAAGCCCAAGTTCTAGTCGAAAGGTTATTAGAAGGTCAGTCTATCGCATTAGTCTCTGATGCGGGTACTCCTTTAATCAGTGATCCAGGTTACCATCTTGTCTCACAATGTCGTCAAGCGGGTGTGAGAGTTGTGCCACTTCCTGGTGCTTGTGCTGTGATTACCGCACTCAGTGCGTCAGGTTTACCGTCGGATCGTTTCAGCTTTGAAGGCTTCTTACCGCCAAAGAGCAAGGGTCGTAAAGACAAGTTCTTAGAGATTGCAAAAGCAGAGCGCACATGTATTTTCTACGAATCACCGCACCGTATTACGGATTCTCTGCAGGACATGCTAGAAATCTTAGGACCCGACCGTGAGGTCGTGTTGGCTCGTGAGCTAACCAAGACATTCGAAACCATTCAAGGATTACCATTAGGTGAGTTGATTGAATGGATAGAAGAAGACTCGAACCGCAAACGTGGTGAGATGGTGTTGCTGATCCATGGTCACCGTGAAGAAGCGAGCACCGATCTGCCAGACGAAGCAACTCGCACACTCGGCATTCTAACCAAAGAGCTACCCCTTAAAAAAGCGGCTGCGATGACAGCAGAAATCTACAATCTGAAAAAGAACGCTTTATACAAATGGGGCTTAGAGCATCTAGACAACTAGAGACCTCTTTATAGACTAGATACCTATATTTATAAGAGTAGATAACCTTTATTGAAAAAGCTTCTGAGGAATGATGGTATTACCGTTATTCCTCTTTTTTTGTCTAGATTGTGTGAAAATCATGCATTTGATTAGAGGTTTGCAGCATATTTGTGATCTCGCTAGACACTGCTCACTAATCTCTATACAATCCGCCCTCGGAGTTGAACGGGTAATCGCTGCTTTGCTGATGTCCTTCGGGAGACTGACGTTGAGGTCCTTCGGGAAACTGACGTTGAAGTCCTTCGGGAGACTGGTAGAGGGGAGGAACGTCCGGGCTCCATAGAGCAGGGTGCCAGATAACGTCTGGGGGGCGCGAGCCCACGACAAGTGCAGCAGAGAGAAGACCGCCGATGGCCTCATTTCTTCGGAAGAGGCACAGGTAAGGCTGAAAGGGTGCGGTAAGAGCGCACCGTGCGACTGGCAACAGTTCGTAGCAAGGTAAACTCCACCCGGAGCAAGATCAAATAGGCCCTCGCATTGCGCTGCTCGCGTATGGGGGCGGGTAGATTGCTTGAGCCTGTGAGCGATTGCAGGCCTAGACGAATGGTTACCGCCGCGCAAGCGGAACAGAACCCGGCGTATGTGTCAACTCCACCTATATAAAGAACCCATCATTACTTAACGGTAGTGATGGGTTTTTTGCTTTATATTGACGTAAATGATTTAGATTTCCTTAGAATCCTTCACCCTGATATGAGCTTGGGTCAAAAATTCCCAAAGCCTATACACAATATGGTGGAGATACGGCGTGAAATCAGTACACTAAAACGTTAATAGAACAAATTATTGCCGAACTAATGGCTCAATCCACTCACTGAGAAGACTATGACAGAAGCATTCAAACATATTTCAGTATTGCTTAACGAATCTATTGACGGACTTGCGATCAAACCTGACGGTACCTACATTGATGGTACTTTTGGCCGTGGTGGTCACAGCCGTACAATCCTGTCTAAACTGGGCGAGAATGGACGACTCTTTAGTATCGACCGCGATCCACAAGCGATTGCTGAAGCTCAGAAGATTGATGATCCTCGTTTTACGATTATCCATGGTCCATTTTCGGGTATGGCTGAATATGCAGAGCGTTATGACTTAGTCGGTCAAGTGGATGGCGTATTGCTGGATTTAGGTGTTTCTTCACCACAGTTGGATGATGCTGAACGTGGCTTTAGCTTTATGAAAGATGGTCCGCTGGATATGCGCATGGACCCAACAACAGGTGTTCCTGTCTCTCAGTGGTTAGTTGAAGCGGATCTTGATGACATTACATGGGTTATTCGTGAGTTCGGTGAAGACAAACACGCTCGTCGTATCGCGAAAGGCATCATCGCTTATCAAGAGAATGAAGAGAACGAACCGCTAACGCGTACTGGTCAACTGGCTAAGCTTATCTCTGATGTCGCTCCAAAGAGCTTCAAAGAGAAAAAGCACCCAGCGACACGTGCTTTCCAAGCATTCCGTATTTACATCAACAGCGAACTTGAAGAGATTGATACCGCACTGAAAGGCGCAGCAGGCATTCTTGCTCCTCAAGGTCGTATTTCTGTTATCAGCTTCCACTCGCTTGAAGACCGCATGGTGAAGCGCTTTATCCGTAAAGAGAGCCAAGGGCCACAGGTTCCTCACGGTTTACCGTTAACAGAAGATCAAATTAAAGCTTTAGGCAGTGCCGATCTAAAACCAATTGGTAAAGCGATCAAGCCTTCTAAAGATGAAGTGGATGAGAATACTCGTTCGCGTAGTTCAGTACTACGAATCGCAGAAAAGCTATAGTCAATGAAGACCTCCAAGCCTAACTTAGCCAAGATAATATTTTTTGATTTGATCTCCGTGGGCAAGGTTCCATTGGTACTTCTTATCTGTATCTTTGCGAGTGCGATGGGGGTCGTTCTTACGACACATAATTCACGTCAGGCGATCACGAAAAAAGACATGGCATTAGTGGAACGAGAACAGCTTGATGATGAGTGGCGAAATTTAATGCTTGAAGAGACGGCTTTGGCTGAACATAGCCGCGTTCAAGCATCGGCAAAACGAGAGCTAGACATGAAACGTCCAGACTCTGACAAAGAAGTTGTGATCACACTGAAATGACCGGTAAAAAGGAAAAAGCACCCGCCAAACCCGTTAATAAATCAACGAAAGAGCGAGTGAAGAGCGAAAAGGATTCGGATCCAATTCTTATTAAATGGCGTTTCAACGTCGTTATTGCTTTCGTGTTTCTTGCCTTTGCTGCACTCGTTGGTCGTGTGGCTTACATCCAAATTATTGAACCAGATAACTTAATCCGTCAGGGCGATCTTCGCTCGGTACGTGTTAAGGCTATTCCTTCCGCCCGTGGCATTATCTCAGACCGCAATGGCGAACCGCTTGCTGTGAGTGTTCCAGTAGAGGCGGTATGGGCCGACCCGAAAACGATTTTCGATAAAAATGGTATGGCCCAGATTGATCGTTGGTATGCGTTAGCTGATGTACTTGGCTTAGAACGACAATCGATGATCGACAAGATCTCTAGCAACAAATCCCGCCGATTTGTTTACCTACAAAGACAAGTTAGCCCAGCGATGGCTAAGTATATTCGTGAACTAAAGCTGGTGGGTGTTGGCCTGAAAGCGGAATCTCGACGTTACTACCCAGCAGGCGAAGTCAGTGCACACCTTATCGGTGTTACCGGAATTGACGGGCACGGTTTAGAAGGCGTTGAACGCAGCTATGACAAATGGCTCACGGGTGAAGCAGGTAAGCGGACGATTCGTAAAGATCGCTATGGACGCGTTGTTGAAAACATTGCTTTAGAAGAGCGTGAAGAAGGCAAACCACTCGAATTAACGATCGATCAACGATTACAAGCCATTGCTTATCGAGCGATTAAGCAGGCCGTGGCCGATCACAAGGCGACTTCAGGCTCTGCGGTATTACTCGATGTGAAAACGGGTGCCGTGTTAGCCATGGTTAATGCCCCTTCTTATAATCCGAATAACCGAGCTGACTTACAAAGCTTTAAGATGCGTAACCGCGTTCTGACTGATGCAATGGAACCTGGCTCGACCGTGAAACCTTTTGTGGTTTTGGCGGCGCTGGAGAACGGCACTGCAGACCCAGATATCGTGATTGATACTGGCAATGGCATTATGCAGATCGGTGGTAGTCGTGTACGAGATTCTTCTAAAGTCGGTAAGGCTGACTTAGCGCTGATCCTCAAGAAGTCGAGTAACATCGGTGTTGCTAAATTGGCGCTTAACATGCCACTTGAAGCCTTGCTTGGGATGTACAGTTCGGTTGGTCTAGGCGAGATGTCTGGGCTGAATTTGGTTGGTGAAACGAGCGGTATTTTCCCGAATCGCCGTCGTTGGTCAAAGTTTGAAATTGCCACCTTAGCGTTCGGTTATGGCTTGTCTGTTACGCCGATGCAGTTGGCACATGCCTATGCGACGTTAGCTAACAAAGGTTTGTATGAGCCGATTCATATTATTAAGAGTAACGACCAAGATTTTTCTAAGCAAATCATCAAGCGCGAGAACGCTGAACTGGTTTTGAATATGCTAGAAGGGGTGACTCAAAAAGGTGGTACGGCGACAAGAGCTGCCGTTCCGGGTTACCGCGTTGCAGCCAAAACGGGTACCTCTCGTAAGGCTGAAGCTGGCGGCTACAGTGATGAATACATCGCGGTTACCGCAGGCTTTGCTCCAGTTAGTGATCCAAGAGTGGCATTGGTTGTTGTGGTCAACGAGCCTCAAGGCGACCTTTACTATGGTGGTTCAGTCGCAGCCCCCGTCTTTTCTGAAATCATGAAGGGCGCACTGCAAATAATGAACGTCCCCGCTGATGAAAATAAGTTTCAAGAATAGAGTTAATCAGGATTCAATATGAGTAATAGCCTCACGCTGTCATCTTTACTTTCTCCTTGGGGAGACTTTAGTTCACCTGAACTGGAGTCGATTGCTGTTGAGCAATTGGAGCTAGATAGCCGAGCCATCAAGGAAGGTGATATTTTTGTTGCCGTAGTCGGACATGCTGTTGATGGCCGTCGTTTTATCGACAAAGCGGTCGCACTGGGAGCTCATGCTGTTATTGCACAGGCCGATGCTGAAAAGCCTCATGGTCTGATTGAATGGTTGGATACTGTCCCTGTTATTTACATTAACAACCTTAACTTGGTGCTATCTGAGTTAGCTGGTCGTGTTTACTCGTCCCAAGCGACTAAGTTGATTGGTGTTACCGGCACCAATGGCAAAACCACCATCACCCAATTGATTGCTCAATGGCTTGATCTCGTCGGTCAACGCTCAGCGGTAATGGGCACGACAGGTAATGGTTTCTTAGACAATCTAAAAACCGCAGCGAACACTACAGGCAGTGCCATCGAAATACAGCGCACACTGAGTGAGTTAGCTGCAGAAAAAGCTATCTACACGGCAATGGAAATCTCTTCTCACGGTTTGGTGCAAGGTCGAGTAAAGGCTTTGGACTTTGAGGTAGGTGTATTTACTAACTTGAGTCGTGATCATCTTGATTACCACGGCACGATGGAAGAGTACGCATTGGCTAAGAAGAGCCTGTTTACTCAACACAAATGCAAGCACGCAGTGATCAATGTGGATGACGAAGTGGGTAAAGCTTGGATGCCGGATTTATCCAATGCTATTGCAGTGTCACTGTTACCGCTAACGGGCTATCAACAGTCGGTGTGGGCATCTGATGTCGCTTATGCAGAAACCGGTATCAAGCTCTCTTTCGATGGTAGCTGGGGGCAAGGGAAGCTTTCTGTTCCACTGATTGGTCAGTTTAACGCATCAAACGTATTGGTTGCTTTTGCGACTCTGCTTTCGTTGGGTATCGACAAGCAAACCTTGGTCGACACTGCGCCTCAGCTTCAACCTGTGATTGGCCGTATGGAGCTTTTCCAAACTCCGAACAAGGCAAAAGTGGTTGTCGATTATGCTCATACGCCCGATGCGTTAGAGAAAGCATTGGCAGCACTGCGCGTGCATTGCTCCGGTAAACTGTGGGCAATCTTTGGTTGTGGTGGAGATCGCGACACTGGTAAGCGCCCAATGATGTCTGCGACCGCAGAGCAGTTCGCCGATAAAATCATTATTTCAGATGATAACCCTCGTAGCGAAGAACCGGCACTGATTGTCAAAGACATGCTGTCTGGCTTAAGTAAACCTGAAACTGCGTTTGTCGAACACGATCGCTACCAAGCGGTTAAGTTTGCGCTTGAGCAGGCAGGCAGCGATGACATTATTCTTCTGGCTGGTAAAGGCCATGAGGATTATCAAGTATTGAAAGATAAAACGGTACATTACTCAGACCGAGAGTCTGCGCTTCAACTTTTAGGTATTTCATAATGATTGATGTATCACTTGAGCAAATCTGCTCCGTGGTCAGTGGTGAGCTGATCAAAGCGGGCAACTCGAACAATAACGTAATCAATGCAGTTTCAACGGATACTCGTACCGTTGAAGAAGGCGCCTTGTTTGTCGCTATTGTTGGAGAGCGTTTCGACGCGCATGACTTTTGCCATCAAGCCGTTGAAGCAAACGCGAGCGCGTTGTTAGTCGAACGAAAACTTGACCTAAATATTACTCAAGTTGTTGTCGAAGACACTAAACTTGCTTTAGGTGAACTAAGTGCTTGGATTCACAAACAATGTGATGTGCCAACGATGGCGATTACAGGCAGCTGTGGCAAAACGACCGTTAAAGAGATGGTGGCGAGCATTTTACAGCAACGTGGCAAGGTGCTGTTTACGGCGGGTAACTTCAATAATGATATTGGTGTGCCTTTGACCTTGTTACGCAGTGAACCCAATGATGACTATGCTGTGATCGAATTAGGCGCTAACCATATTGGTGAAATTGCCTATACCACTCAGCTAGTGAAGCCACAAGTTGCCTTAGTTAATAATGTAGCCGCGGCTCATTTAGAAGGCTTTGGTTCTATTGATGGTGTGAAACAAGCGAAAGGTGAAATTTTTCAGGGGCTTGCTGCTGGTGATACTGCTATTGTTAATTTAGAGAGCAACGGTGGTGATTTTTGGAATGAAGTACTTGCGGATAAAGCGGTGCTGACATTTTCTGAAGGTAGTCGTGAAGCCGATTATTTTGCTGAAAATATCAAAATTAACGACCAAGGCGAAGCTTGCTTTGATATGCAAACACCACAAGGTGCTACGGCTGTTGAACTTGGTATTATTGGTCAGCATAACGTGGCGAACGCGTTGGCGGCTGCAGCGTTGAGCATTCAATTTGGCGCAACGCTTGATGAAATAAAAAGTGGTTTAGCGAATCTTATCTCGGTTAAAGGACGAGTTGAGGTTCAACAATTAAGTCAGAATATCAAGCTGATAGATGACAGTTATAACGCCAGCGTACCCGCGATGAAGGCGGCAGCCAAACTGCTGTCGAGCTTCAAAGGTCAACGTTGGTTGATTTTAGGCAATATGGCTGAATTAGGCGACGAAAGTCTTGCACTTCACAGTCAAGTCGGTGAATATGCTGCCCCATTCGCTTTTGAGCATGTACTCACTTACGGTGATGATACCAAGGTGATTAGTGAGGTCTGTAACGGTACCCACTTTGCAACGCATCAAGCGATGATCGCGCACATAGAGCAGCACTTACGCTTGCCAGAAAACGCGTCACATACCTTGTTGGTAAAAGGCGCGAATAGTGCAGGAATGAGTAAAATAGCCGCTGCTTTAAAGGAGAACTTTTCATGATAATTTGGCTTGCAGAGCTACTACAGCCACACCTTTCTTTTTTCCGTTTGTTCGAATACCTATCGTTTCGTGCAATCGCGAGTATTTTGACGGCTTTATGTCTGTCGCTGTGGATGGGACCTCGTTTAATTGAGCGTCTGCAAATGCTACAAATTGGCCAAGTTGTTCGTAATGACGGCCCTGAATCTCACTTTAGCAAACGTGGTACACCAACCATGGGTGGCGTGATGATCCTAGCTGCGATCATTATTACGGTATTGATGTGGGCTGATCTTTCCAATCCTTATGTTTGGGCTGTATTAGTTGTACTTGCTGGTTATGGCGCGGTCGGTTTTGTTGATGACTACCGTAAAGTGGTTCGTAAGAACACCGATGGCTTGATTGCTCGCTGGAAGTACTTCTGGCAATCGGCTATTGCATTGGTTGTGGCATTTGCTCTGTATGCTCACGGGCACGATACTGCAGCAACTCAATTGGTGGTTCCTTTCTTTAAAGATGTGATGCCACAATTAGGTTTATTGTACATCGTACTGACTTATTTTGTTATTGTGGGTACCAGTAACGCGGTGAACCTAACAGACGGCCTAGACGGCTTGGCCATTATGCCAACGGTTATGGTTGCTGCTGGTTTTGCTGTGATTGCTTGGGCAACAGGTAACGTTAACTTTGCAGCATATCTACACATTCCATACATTCCATACACCTCCGAACTGGTTGTGGTATGTACTGCTATCGTCGGTGCCGGACTTGGCTTCCTATGGTTCAACACTTACCCAGCGCAAGTATTCATGGGCGATGTTGGCTCACTAGCGCTTGGTGGTGCACTGGGTGTGATCGCGGTGTTAGTTCGTCAAGAGTTGGTACTGGTTATCATGGGCGGTGTGTTTGTAATGGAGACTCTGTCAGTGATTCTGCAGGTGGGCTCTTACAAATTACGTGGTCAGCGTATTTTCCGCATGGCACCGATTCACCACCACTATGAACTTAAAGGTTGGCCAGAGCCGCGTGTAATCGTGCGCTTTTGGATCATCTCTATGGTATTAGTACTGGTTGGTCTAGCGACACTGAAAGTTCGTTAATCCTATGTGAGCCTCTGAGTAGGGGCTCTTTAAAACTATTAAGAGCATCTTGTTTAAATGGAACGTTGGCAAAATATTCAAAATGTAGTGGTTGTGGGGCTCGGTATTACCGGGCTCTCTGTCGTTAAACATCTCGTAAAATATCAGCCTCATACTCATGTGAAGGTCATTGATACTCGAGAGCTACCACCAGGAAAGGAATCTTTACCTCAATCGGTAGAACTGCATTCTGGAAGTTGGAATAGCCAATGGTTAGCGGAAGCTGATTTGGTGATTGCTAACCCAGGTATCGCCTTAGCGACGCCTGAAATACAAGATGTTATTCAAGCGGGAACTCCGGTTGTTGGCGATATTGAACTGTTTGGCTGGGCGGTAGACAAACCTGTTGTGGCTATCACAGGTTCCAATGGCAAGAGCACAGTGACCGATCTAACGGGTGTACTTGCAAAGGCTGCTGGTCTTAACGTTGGTGTTGGTGGCAACATCGGTATTCCTGCCTTAGACCTTCTTGAGCTTGATGCTGATTTATATGTCCTTGAGCTTTCAAGCTTTCAGCTAGAGACAACATCCAGTCTAAACCTTGCAGCGGCGGCCTTTTTGAACTTGTCAGAAGATCATATGGATCGCTATCAAGGCATGGCCGATTACCGTGACGCCAAATTAAGAATTTTTAACAACGCTCAGTACGCGATTGTAAACCGCGAAGACAAAGAGACTTATCCTGACCACAGCATGCCATTAGTGACATTCGGACTCGACGACCAAGAGTTTGGTGTGGCGACGATTGATGGTACTGAATGGCTAGTGGATAACAGCAAGCCAGTACTTCCTACTCAAGATTTAACATTGGTTGGACGTCACAATGTGGCAAATGCGCTAGTCTCGCTAGCACTGCTTAAACAAGTCGGTATTGATTACAGCAAAAGCCTTGAAGCTCTGAAGGCCTACAACGGTTTAACGCATCGTTGCCAAGTGGTGGCTGATAAGCGTTCTATTAAGTGGGTTAACGACTCGAAAGCAACCAACGTAGCCAGTACATTAGCGGCTCTGTCGGGCTTAGAATATCAAGGCACCTTGTATCTTCTGGTTGGTGGTGTAGGTAAGGGCGCGGATTTTAGTGAGCTTGAACCTGTGTTGTCACAGTTAGAGCGTGTTCAACTGTGTTGCTTCGGTGAAGATGCCGCGCAATTTATGCCATTGCATCCATCGGCTAAGACGTTTGATACCATGCGTGACATTATCGAGAGTGTCTCGAAGCAGTTAGTTGCCGGTGATATGGTGATGTTGTCTCCAGCGTGTGCGAGCTTCGATCAATTTAATAACTTCATGGCGAGAGGTGATGCGTTCACTGACCTTGCCCATGAGTATGCCTAACGTGTTGAAGGACTAACATTCAGTGCAAAGAGTGAAAGAGATTAATCAATCCATTTGGCAATGGCTAAACCGTGCCACACCAGAGGCGCTCTACGATCGTCAGTTGGTATGGATTGCTCTTGGACTGATGCTGACCGGATTGGTGATGGTAACGTCTGCTTCGTTCCCAATCAGTGCTCGTTTAACTGATCAGCCGTTTCACTTTATGTTCCGCCATGCCATTTTCCTTGTGTTGGCGTTAATCGTATCCAGCGTCATATTGCAAATTCCAATGAAACGTTGGTTTCAATACAGTATGTACTTATTGGGTTTATCCTTCTTTTTGCTGGTCGTGGTATTGGCTGTCGGTAAGTCGGTTAACGGTGCATCGCGCTGGATCCCTCTTGGATTATTTAATTTACAACCCGCTGAAGTCGCTAAGTTGTCGCTGTTTATCTTTATGGCGGGTTATTTAGTTCGTAAACAAGACGAAGTGAGAAAAACCTTCTTCGGTGGCTTTGGTAAACCGATCATGGTATTCGGTGCTTTTGCTGTGTTACTACTTGGCCAGCCCGATTTAGGTACAGTAGTTGTAATGCTGGTGACCTTGTTCGGAATGTTATTTATCGCAGGAGCCAAGCTTTCACAGTTTATTGCCTTGATGGTGGCGGGTATTGCCGCAGTCGTCGGCTTGATTGTTATTGAGCCCTATCGTGTTCGACGTGTTACCTCATTTTGGGAACCGTGGAATGACCCGTTTGGCAGTGGCTACCAGTTAACTCAATCGCTAATGGCATTTGGTCGTGGTGATTGGATGGGGCAAGGCCTTGGAAACTCGGTTCAGAAGTTAGAATATTTACCAGAAGCACATACCGATTTTGTGTTTGCGGTATTGGCTGAAGAGTTGGGTTTTGTTGGCGTGACCTTAGTGCTGGTCCTTATTTTTAGTTTGGTGCTTAAAGCCATTTTAATTGGCAAAAAAGCCTTCGAGAACGACCAGTTATTCAGTGGTTATCTTGCCTTTGGTATTGGTATTTGGTTTGCTTTTCAGACGCTTGTTAACGTAGGTGCTGCATCGGGTATTGTTCCGACCAAAGGTCTAACCCTGCCGCTTATCAGTTACGGTGGTTCAAGCCTTATCGTGATGTCAGTAGCGGTTTCTATGCTGCTGCGTATCGATCACGAATGCCGAATGCAACAAAAAGAACAAGCCGACAATCAAAACGAATTAGTAGAATAAGAATCTAACGTGATGAAACAAAACAAAAAACTTTTAGTGATGGCTGGTGGAACTGGTGGTCACGTTTTCCCAGGGTTAGCGGTGGCGAAAAAGCTTCAGCAACAAGGTTGGGAAATTCGCTGGTTAGGAACTGCGGACCGAATGGAAGCGGATCTGGTGCCAAAGCATGGTATTGAGATCGACTTCATCAAGGTGAAAGGCCTGCGTGGTCAAGGCATTAGCAAGCTAATTAAAGCGCCATTCCAGATTATTAATGCCATACTTCAAGCAAGACAGCACATCAAAGCATGGCAACCAGATGTGGTGCTTGGAATGGGTGGTTACGTGAGTGGCCCCGGTGGCATCGCGGCATGGTTATCCGGTATTCCTGTAGTTTTGCATGAACAAAATGCAGTGGCAGGTTTAACCAACCAATGGCTATCTAAAATTGCTAAAAAAGTATTCCAAGCTTTCCCTGGTGCTTTTCCAACGGCTGACGTTGTTGGTAACCCTGTGCGTGAAGATGTTGTTGCCTTAGCAGAACCCGAGCAACGCATGGCAGAGCGTGACGGCGATATTCGAATCCTAGTTATGGGTGGCAGCCAAGGTGCTAAAATTCTTAACGATACTCTGCCTGTAACATTGGCTCAGTTAGGCGTTGGTTTTACTGTGATGCACCAAGCCGGTAAAAACAATCAACAGCAAGTGATTGAACAATACAAATCACATTCTGTTGATAATGTTCAAGTGACTGAATTTATTGATGATGTGGCGCAAGCTTATGAGTGGGCAGATCTATTAGTGTGTCGCTCAGGTGCATTAACCGTATCAGAAGTGTCTGCAGCCGGTGTGGGTTCTATCTTCGTTCCGTTTATGCATAAAGACAGACAGCAAGCGTTGAATGCCGATCACCTAGTTGAATGTGGCGCAGCGTTAATGATTGAACAGCCTCAATTGACGGCTGATAAGCTAGCGAACACGATTGCTCAGCTTGATAGAAATGAATTAAAAATGATGGCAACAAAAGCTCGTCAAGCAGCCAAGCTTGATGCTGATGTGACCGTCGCTGAAGCGATTAAAGCTTTAGCAAAATAATGAGATTGAATTGATGACGATTGAACATACCCAAGACTTAGCGCAAATCCGTGCAATGGTGCCAGAGATGCGCCGTGTTAAATCTATCCACTTCATCGGTATTGGTGGCGCAGGAATGAGCGGGATTGCTGAAGTCTTGCTTAATGAAGGCTACCAGATCACGGGTTCTGATATTGCTCAAAACCCAGTGACCGATCGTTTAGTTAGCAAGGGTGCTACCGTTTACATCGGCCACCAAGCAAGTAACGTTGCTGATGCAAGTGTGGTGGTGGTTTCAACCGCTATCAACGAAGAAAACCCAGAGATTATTGCTGCTCGTGAAGCGCGTACACCTATCGTTCGTCGTGCAGAAATGCTGGCTGAGCTGATGCGTTTTCGTCATGGCATTGCTGTGGCAGGTACGCACGGTAAAACCACTACGACCGCGCTAGTGACACAAATATATTCGGAAGCGGGTTTAGATCCAACTTTCGTAAACGGTGGTTTGGTAAAAAGTGTTGGTACCAATGCTCGCCTAGGTTCGAGTCGTATTCTTATCGCTGAAGCCGATGAAAGTGACGCGTCATTCTTACACCTGCAACCAATGGTTAGTATTGTGACTAACATTGAAGCGGATCATATGGATACCTACGGCGGCGATTTTGAAACGCTAAAGCAGACGTTTATTGATTTCTTACACAATCTGCCATTCTACGGTCAGGCTGTGATGTGTGTTGATGATCCGGTAGTACGTGAGCTTATTCCTCAGGTTAGCCGTCAAGTGATTACCTACGGCTTCTCAGAAGACGCTGATATCCGCATTGAAAACTATGTACAACAAGGTCAGCAAGGCAAGTTTACGGTTGTTCGCAAAGGTAAAGCCAATCTCGATATTACGTTGAACATTCCCGGTCGCCATAACGCACTGAACGCATCTGCGGCGATTGCGGTTGCGACGGAAGATGACATCAGCGATGAAGCGATTCTAAAAGCGATGGCTGGAACGGAAGGCACTGGCCGTCGTTTCGATCACCTTGGTGAATATGAAACGGGTAAGGGTGTTGCAATGCTGGTCGATGATTACGGCCATCACCCAACCGAAGTTGATGTCACCATTCAAGCTGCACGAAGTGGTTGGACTGATAAACGTCTTGTGATGATCTTCCAACCGCACCGTTATAGCCGCACTCGCGATCTGTATGATGACTTCGCGAACGTTCTTGAGCAGGTTGATGTGCTTATTCTGTTAGATGTTTATTCTGCAGGTGAGAAACCTATTGCAGGGGCTGACGGACGCTCGTTAAGTCGAACTATTCGTGGGCGTGGTAAGATTGATCCAATCTTTGTTGCTGATATCAACACGCTGCCGTCGGTTTTAGCCAACGTTATTCAAGGCGGAGACCTTGTTTTAACACAGGGTGCTGGTGATGTTGGTCGTGTAGCGAAGCAACTTGAATCGCTACAATTAGACATTAATAAGATGCAAAACGCGTAACAGAATACTGTATACAGACTGTGGTTGATCGCTCACTTCTTGCGATTGACCTAAAATTGACCAAAAATCTTATTATCAACGTTTGATAGTTTGATTTTGCTCAGTATAATTCATAGGTTAAAGTAAGTGCTTTTACCTCTATTACGAAGATAGGGAATAGAATTGCGAACCAACGACAGGGAATGCGGGCTTTGGTAGAAAGTACTTTTAGCGAAAACCGCCACCTATTCAGTTTACCATCGCTAAAGAAACACGCTGTAGGCGGGTCTTTTTTTGTCATGGTACTGCTATTCATTGGATTTCTTTTCTATACCACACTGACTTGGATGTGGGACGATCAGCGATTGCCTCTCTCCAAAATAGTACTTCAAGGCGACTTAACTTACGTAACTGCTGGTGATGTTCAACATGCCTTTGGCGAGCTAGAGCATATTGGAACGTTCATGTCGCAAGACATCGGTGTGTTGCAAGACAGTTTAGAAGCGTTACCTTGGGTTTCAGTGGTGTCCATTCGTAAGCAGTGGCCAGACACAATAAAAGTATTTTTGACTGAGTATCATGCAGCAGCAATCTGGAACGGTAACATGCTGTTGAATGATAATGGTCAGGTGTTTAATGGTGATATCGGTCTTTTGAAGGGCGATAGAGTCAAGCTTTACGGCCCAGACGGCACCAGCCAAAAAGTGATAGAAAAGTGGCGACAAATAACTCCTTTGATTAATAATCTAGGGTTAACCGTTACCTCGCTCGTTCTCAATGAGCGTCGCGCTTGGCAAATAATCCTAGATAACGGTATCCGTTTAGAACTAGGTAAAGATTCTTTAGATGAGCGTGTTGAACGCTTCATTTCGCTTTACAACGAACTTGGTAGTAAAGCGAATCAAGTGAGCTACATCGACCTCAGGTATGATACGGGAGCCGCTGTAGGCTGGTTTCCAGAGCAAGAGTTAGAAGAGAGCACAGATGACTAAGACCGCAGATGACAACATAATCGTTGGTCTTGATATAGGCACTGCGACCATATCAGCTCTAGTTGGTGAAATATTGCCTGATGGTCAAATCAATATCATTGGTTCAGGGCAAAGCCCATCCAGAGGTATGGATAAAGGTGGTGTAAACGACCTAGAGTCGGTAGTGAAGTCAGTTCAGCGAGCCATTGATCAAGCAGAGTTGATGGCGGAATGCCAAATCAGCAATGTGTTTATCTCGCTATCGGGCAAACATATCGCAAGCCGAATTGAAAAAGGCATGGGCACTATTTCTGATGAAGAAGTGTCTCAAGACGATATGGATCGAGCGATCCATACCGCGAAATCAATTAAAATAGGTGATGAGCAGAGAATTCTGCACGTGATTCCACAAGAATTTACCATCGATTATCAAGAGGGGATCAAGAATCCACTTGGTTTATCTGGTGTTCGAATGGAAGTCAGTGTTCATCTAATTTCTTGCCATAGCGACATGGCGAGAAACATTATTAAAGCTGTTGAACGATGTGGTCTCACTGTAGAACAAATCGTGTTTTCAGGACTTGCCTCAAGCAATGCGGTAATTACTGACGACGAGAGAGAGCTTGGAGTATGTGTTGTTGATATTGGTGCTGGTACGATGGATATTTCCATTTGGACTGGCGGCGCATTACGACACACAGAAGTCTTTTCCTACGCAGGAAATGCAGTAACCAGTGATATTGCCTTCGCTTTCGGCACGCCAGTGAGCGATGCTGAAGAGATAAAAGTAAACCACGGTTGCGCTCTGAGTGAACTCGTAAGCAAGGATGATTCTGTTAACGTCCCTAGTGTAGGTGGCCGTCCATCGAGAAGTTTGCAAAGACAAACTTTGTCGGAAGTGATTGAACCACGTTACACTGAACTTATGGGTCTCGTTAACCAAACTATTGATACGGTTCAATTACAGCTACGAGATGAAGGTATTAAACACCACCTTGCAGCTGGCGTCGTTCTCACTGGTGGAGCGGCACAAATTGACGGATTGGTAGAGTGTGCGGAACGTGTTTTCCGCAATCAAGTTCGAGTTGGTAAGCCGTTAGAAGTTAGTGGCTTAACTGACTATGTTAAAGAGCCGTATCATTCTACGGCGGTTGGTTTACTTCATTACGCAAGAGATTGTCAGATAAGTGATGAGGGTGATTACAGCGAACCTAAGCGTTCAGCACCTTCTATGTCAGGCTTGTTTGGTAAATTGCGTAATTGGATACAAAAAGAGTTTTAACCTGAGTTGCAGGAAAAAACGGAGATAACACATGTTTGAACCGATGATGGAAATGTCTGACGATGCAGTAATTAAAGTCGTTGGAGTTGGTGGCGGTGGCGGTAATGCTGTTGAGCACATGGTACGTGAATCGATCGAAGGCGTAGAGTTCATCAGTGTTAATACTGATGCACAAGCCCTTCGTAAAACGAGCGTGAGCAGCGTGATCCAAATTGGTGGTGATATCACTAAAGGTTTGGGCGCTGGTGCAAATCCACAAGTAGGCCGTGATGCAGCTCTCGAAGATCGAGAAAGAATTAAAGAAGTTCTAACTGGCGCCGATATGGTATTTATCGCAGCTGGTATGGGCGGTGGTACAGGTACAGGTGCTGCTCCAGTTATTGCTGAAGTTGCGAAAGAGCTGGGTGTGCTAACGGTTGCTGTTGTAACTAAGCCATTTAGCTTTGAAGGCAAAAAGCGTTTAGCGTTTGCTGAGCAAGGTATCGAAGAGCTTTCTAAACATGTGGATTCTTTAATTACGATTCCAAATGAAAAGCTACTTAAAGTACTTGGCCGTGGCGTAACACTGCTAGAAGCTTTCGCAAGTGCAAATGATGTACTTAAAAACGCTGTACAAGGTATCGCTGAGCTAATTACTCGCCCTGGTATGATTAACGTCGATTTCGCGGATGTTCGCACTGTGATGTCGGAAATGGGTCATGCAATGATGGGTAGCGGTATCGCAAAAGGTGAAGACCGTGCTGAAGAAGCTGCTGAAACGGCAATTTCTAGCCCATTACTAGAAGACATCGACCTAGCTGGCGCGCGTGGCGTTCTTGTGAACATCACTGCAGGCCTAGATATGCGTTTAGATGAATTCGAAACTGTGGGTAATACAGTTAAGGCATTCGCTTCTGATAACGCAACGGTTGTTATTGGTACCTCTCTAGACCCTGATATGACGGATGAAATCCGTGTAACTGTTGTTGCAACAGGTATCGGCACAGAGAAAAAACCAGACATTACTTTAGTTGCTGGTGGTAAAGCAAAAGTAGCGCCAACGCCTCAACCTCAAGTTGCTGTTCAAACGGCAGCAAAAGTGGAAGAGAAAGTGGCACAGCCATTGCAGGAAAAAACTGAGGTAAAACCTCAAGTTAAACCACAGCCAACAACGTCACCTGTTTCTTCGGGTACAGGCGCTAGCCAAAGTGCAGCACCTAAAGCTGAGAAAGAGAGCGGATATTTAGATATTCCAGCATTTTTACGACGTCAGGCTGATTAACAAATACCCAAAATTTGACTATCGTCGAATTAATGGTAAAATTCGCGGTTGGTAAATACTGACCGTGATTTGTAGCACTGATAACGAGGCAAGCAGATGATCAGACAACGTACTCTGAAAGAAATTGTGAAAACAACTGGTGTGGGTCTCCACTCTGGTCGTAAAGTCACACTTACTCTTCGCCCGGCAGCTGCAAATACAGGTATTGTTTATCGTCGTACAGATGTCAATCCACCTGTAGATTTCCCAGCTGATCCAGCATCAGTTCGTGACACTATGTTATGTACTGCTCTTGTTAATGACGAAGGCATACGAATCTCTACAGTGGAACACCTTAACGCAGCTCTAGCTGGAATGGGTATCGACAACATTATTGTTGAAGTCGATGCTCCAGAAATTCCAATTATGGATGGTAGCGCAAGCCCATTCGTATACTTGCTACAGCAAGCGGGTGTAGAAACACTGAATGCAGCGAAACGTTTTATTCGAATCAAAAAGCCTATCCGTTTTGAAGATGGCGATAAGTGGGCAGAGTTTGTTCCATTTAACGGCTTCCGTATGGACTTTGAGATCGACTTTAACCACCCTGCAATTGAATCGGATGAGCAACGTTTGTTGTTTGATTTCTCATCACAAGGTTTTGTGAAGCAGATTTCTCGCGCTCGTACTTTCGGTTTCATGCGCGATATTGAGTACCTTCAGTCTCAAAACCTAGTACTTGGCGGTAGCTTTGATAATGCTATCGTACTGGACGAATACCGAATTCTTAATGAAGAAGGCCTTCGTTTCGACAATGAGTTTGTAACTCATAAAGTATTGGATGCGATTGGTGACCTTTACATGTGTGGACACGCTATTATTGGTGAGTTCCGTGCATACAAATCAGGTCACGGCCTAAATAACCAACTTTTACGTGCAGTTCTTGCTGACGCAGAAGCTTGGGAGTGGGCAACATTCGAAGAAGAAGCTGGCTCTCCAGTTGCTTTCGCAGAACCGGGTATGGTTCTAGCGTAATTGTTGTTTACAACAATATAAGATTTCAAAAACCAGGCCATTGGCCTGGTTTTTTTGTATCTATTTTCCAGATACAGTGTCGTTAACCTCCGGAAATTGCTGGCTAATGGGCTGCTGTCTGCTTAATCCATCAGCAATTAGAAAGAAAAGTTCCAAGCACATCAAACAAATGGTGTTCTAAATGGTCGTTAGTGTGAAAATTACTTACACTAAAGGGCATTAATTTTAACTCAAGCCTTGAAAACTCTACTCTCAAGTACAATATCAAAGATACTAGATTTATCTCAGTATCCTTGGTTAGTAACTGAAGACTAGTTCATAGCTAGTAGAGACTGACGGCATTTAAAATAGATCGCGGACGATCTGAGAACGAAGAGATTCCAAGCACATGATTACTAAGCTGCTGACAAAGGTAATTGGCAGTCGCAATGACAGAACACTGCGCCGCCTTAGAAAAATTGTAAAAGAAATTAATAACTACGAACCAACGTTTGAAGCACTTTCTGATGAAGAGCTAAAAGCAAAAACGGTTGAGTTTCGTGAGCGCTTAGATAAAGGTGAATCGTTAGATCAACTTCTACCTGAAGCTTTCGCTACGGTACGTGAAGCGTCTAAGCGTGTTTACGGCATGCGTCACTTTGACGTGCAAATGATTGGTGGCATGGTTCTAAATGCTGGCCAAATTGCAGAGATGCGTACTGGTGAAGGTAAGACACTTACCGCAACCCTACCAGCTTATCTAAACGCGCTACCAAGCAAAGGTGTTCACGTAATAACGGTGAACGATTACCTAGCGAAGCGTGATGCGGAAACAAACCGTCCATTATTTGAATTCCTTGGCATGACTGTTGGCGTGAATGTGGCAAACATGGCTCCGCCAGAGAAAAAAGAAGCGTACCAAGCTGACATCCTATACGGAACAAACAACGAGTTTGGTTTTGATTACCTTCGTGACAACATGGCTTTCCGTGCTGAAGACCGAGTTCAACGTGAGCGCTTCTTCGCTGTAGTCGATGAGGTTGACTCAATCTTAATTGATGAAGCTCGTACTCCGTTAATTATCTCTGGCCCAGCTGAAGATAGTTCTGACCTTTATACGCGCATTAACACTCTAATTCCTTCTCTAGAGCGTCAAGATAAAGAAGATTCAGAAGAGTACCGTGGTGAAGGTCACTACACCATGGACGAAAAATCAAAACAGGTTCACCTGACTGAAAACGGTCAAGAATTTGTAGAAGAACTAATGGTCAAAAACGGCTTGATGGAAGAGGGTGACACACTTTACTCTCCAACCAATATCAGCCTATTGCACCATGTGAATGCTGCGCTTCGTGCACACGTATTGTTTGAGAAAAACGTCGACTACATCGTTACTGAAGAAGGCGAAGTGGTTATCGTTGATGAACATACTGGTCGTACTATGCCAGGTCGTCGTTGGTCTGAAGGTTTACACCAAGCTGTTGAAGCTAAAGAAGGTGTGAAGATTCAAAATGAAAACCAAACGCTAGCATCGATTACATTCCAGAACTTCTTCCGATTGTACGAAAAACTGTCAGGCATGACAGGTACTGCTGATACTGAAGCTTTCGAATTCCAGTCTATCTACGGCCTAGAAACGGTGGTTATCCCAACCAACAAGCCTATGGTTCGTAACGATATGCCAGATGTGGTTTATCGTACTGAAGAAGACAAGTTCAATGCGATCATTGAAGACATCAAAGACCGTGTTGCGGCTGGTCAGCCATCACTGGTTGGTACGGTTTCTATCGAGAAATCTGAACTGCTGTCTAACGCACTGAAAAAAGCAAAAATTAAGCACAACGTACTAAATGCTAAGTTCCATGAGATGGAAGCTGAGATCGTTGCGCAAGCTGGTATGCCGAGTGCGGTAACTATCGCAACTAACATGGCAGGTCGTGGTACCGATATCGTGTTAGGTGGTAGCTGGCAAGCACAAATTGAGAAGCTAGATAATCCAACGAAAGAGCAGATCGACAAGATCAAAGCTGACTGGAGAGTTGTCCACGATACAGTTCTTGAGTCAGGTGGTCTGCACATCATTGGTACTGAGCGTCATGAATCTCGCCGTATCGATAACCAGCTACGTGGTCGTTCTGGTCGTCAAGGTGATGCGGGTTCTTCTCGTTTCTACCTATCAATGGAAGATTCTCTACTACGTATCTTTACGTCTGATCGTATGGCTGGTCTTATCCAAAGTGGTATGGACGAAGGCGAAGCGATTGAATCTAAGATGCTGTCTCGCTCAATTGAAAAAGCTCAACGTAAAGTGGAAGGTCGTAACTTCGACATCCGTAAGCAGCTTCTTGAGTACGATGATGTAGCCAATGACCAACGTAAGGTTGTTTATGAGCTACGTGATGAACTGATGAGTTCTGATGACATCAGCGAGATGATCGAACACAACCGTGAAGATGTACTGGCGTCAGTCATTGATGAATACATCGCTCCTCAATCTCTTGAAGACATGTGGGATATCGCGGGTCTGCAAGATCGTCTGAAGAATGACTTCGACCTAGACTTTGATATTCAAGGTTGGTTAGACGAAGACGACAAGCTTTATGAAGAAGCATTGCGTGAGCGTATTCTTGGTATGGCGGTAGATTCGTACAAACAGAAAGAAGAAGTGGTTGGTGCTCAAGTACTGCGTAACTTCGAGAAGTCTGTGATGCTACAAACGCTAGACGGTCTTTGGAAAGAGCACTTGGCTGCGATGGATCACCTTCGCCAAGGTATCCACTTACGTGGTTATGCTCAGAAGAACCCGAAACAAGAGTACAAGCGCGAGTCGTTTGAACTGTTTGAAGGCCTACTAGATGTACTGAAAACAGACGTTGTGACCATCCTTTCTAAAGTTCGCGTTCAGCAACAAGAAGAAGTTGAAAAGATGGAAGCTCAACGTCAAGCTCAAGCTGAACAAGCAGCGCGTCGTGCACAAGCACAACATGCAACGGCTGAAAACCAGCTAGCTGACGATGAAGCGGATGCGGCATCTCCACAAACGGTAGTACGCGATGAGCGTAAAGTGGGTCGTAACGAACCATGTCCATGTGGAAGTGGTAAAAAATACAAACAGTGTCACGGTAAAATTGACTAAGTTTGGTGAATCTTCGCTGTAACGGATAATTGCAGTGTCGGAGGTACTCACTTACTAACGTAAGCTCCGTGTCTCCTCCTTGTACTTAACACGTTACAACTTAGCTTCATAAAAACTTACTGCTATTAAAAAGAGTCGCTTAGGCGGCTCTTTTTGTATGTAAATTTCATGACTTATCTTTTTGTCGAAAGGAAAGTCGTCATTCCCTATAGCGAGGAACGAGCGCAGTAGGGAATCTTGTTTGATAGTTTGGCTTAAGGTTGTTGTATTTTCTCCCCAACTCAGTCGTTGCTCCTTCTTGAGGATGACGTATTCAGGGGCTGCTTGAGCGAAGCGTTTTATTAAGGAACATCATCATATGAAAAGAATCCATATTGTCGCGGGCATTATCTTCAACCAAGATAAGTCACAGGTCTTTATCACTAAACGCCCAGACGACAAGCACAAAGGCGGTTTCTGGGAATTCCCTGGTGGTAAAGTAGAAGCGGGCGAAACCATTGAGCAGGCGATGGCTCGTGAACTTGATGAAGAAATTGGCATTAAGGTGACAGATCAGTCTCTGTTTGAGCACCTTGAATTTGATTACAGTGACAAGTCGCTTAAGTTTGATTTCATTCTTGTGACTGATTTCGAGCAACAGCCTTATGGTAAAGAAGGGCAACAAGGTGAATGGGTCGATCTTGAATCATTGAGTCAATACGCATTCCCTGAAGCGAATGTGCCCATTTTAGAGCGAGTAATAAAAGAGTTTTCGTAATTGCTAGCCTGAGTTTGAGATTGTTGTTAGTTTAAAGAGATTAATCGAATGAACGTTGCTGCGACAGATGAGCAGTGACGGTAACCAAAACAATGGAGATATTCGCAGTGGTAAGAATTGCAATTGCAGGAGCAGCTGGCCGTATGGGTCGTAACTTGGTGAAAGCCGCTCACCAAAATTCAGAAGCAAGCGTTGGCGCTGGTTCAGAGCGCCCAGAGTCATCTTTGGTCGGTGTTGATGTTGGCGAGTTATGCGGTGAAGGCCGTTTTGATGTAGCTCTAGTCGATGACCTTTCGAAAGCGATTGAAGAGTTTGACGTGATCGTCGACTTTACCGCACCTGTGAGCACATTAGCGAATATTGAACTTTGTAAACGTCACGGAAAGAAGCTAATTATCGGTACGACAGGTTTCTCTGAAGAAGAGAAACAGGTGATTGATGCGGCGTCAAAAGAGATGCCTATCGTAATGGCTCCTAACTACAGCGTTGGTGTAAACCTAGTATTCAAGCTGCTAGAAAAGGCCGCTAAAGTGATGGGCGATTATTGTGATGTTGAGATCGTTGAGGCTCACCATCGCCATAAAGTCGATGCGCCGTCAGGCACTGCGATTGGTATGGGCGAAGCGATTGCTGGTGCGATGGGCAATGATCTAAACGATGTCGCTGTATGGTCACGTGAAGGAATTACGGGCGAGCGTACCAAAGATGAGATCGGCTTTGCGACGATTCGTGCCGGTGACATCATTGGCGAGCATACCGCAATGTTTGCTGATATTGGTGAGCGCGTTGAAATTACCCATAAAGCAACGGATAGAATGACCTTTGCTAATGGTGCGATAAAGGCAGCTGTTTGGCTAAATGATAAGCCAGCAGGCTTTTATACCATGACGGATGTGCTTGGTTTGAATGACCTGTAAATAGATATTTATGCGCTGGCAATTGCCGGCGCTTTCTTTATTTGGTGGCTTTTCCTTAATAATCTCTCTTCTACGATCTTCCTTCTACTTTCTTCTTATCGCAATTTTCCCTCTATTTTTATGCTATTTATGCAGGCTTTAGTGTGTTTTTTGTTTTAGATCTTTAAATTATCATGTTTTCTCTTGGTATTTATCGATTGCGTTTTGTTGCTGATATTTTTGGCACTCTATGGTTAGCTAAAATGACGGGTCAAAATTAGAAAATCGTAATATTCCTATTAATTGAGTGTAAAAGTTGAACTTTTGAAGCTTTGGTAAAGGAAATTGAATTAGTTCTTACAAATGTTTAATTTCTTTTGCGTTAAATGTTGACACGTATCACGCAGATCACTAAAATACCGCCAATTTGTCTAATTTCCATAAACACGCAGTTTTTGGTGTTGCAGGAAGGTAGATTTGCAAATTAAATCAATTTTAATGCATTTTTATTTCTGGAGGTTGTCTTGAAGAAGTCAGCACTACTCGTCCTAGAAGATGGGACAGTATTTCACGGTGAAGCCATTGGCGCTGTAGGTTCTGCAGTTGGTGAAGTCGTTTTTAATACCTCGATGACGGGGTACCAAGAAATCCTCACTGATCCTTCCTATTCTCAGCAAATCGTTACCCTTACTTACCCTCACATTGGCAATACCGGAACCAATTCCGAAGATGAAGAATCTTCTTCAATCCATGCTCAAGGCCTTGTGATTCGCGATCTCCCTCTAATCGCTTCTAACTTCCGTAATGAACAATCCCTTTCTGATTACCTTAAGTCGCAAAACGTTGTTGGTATCGCTGATATCGATACTCGTAAGCTGACGCGTATTCTTCGTGAAAAAGGTGCTCAAAACGGTTGTATCGTAGCGGGCTCTTCAGTAAACGACGGAAATTTAGACGAAGCTTTGGCTCTAGCTAAAGCAAAAGAATTCCCTGGCCTGAAAGGTATGGACCTTGCGAAAGAAGTTACAACAAAAGAAGCGTATCAATGGAAACAAGGTTCGTGGACGCTTACGGGTGGACTTCCTGAAGCGAAAGCAGACTCTGAATTGCCATACCACGTTGTTGCTTATGACTTCGGCGCAAAACGAAACATCTTACGAATGCTTGTTGACCGCGGCTGCCGCCTAACGGTTGTTCCTGCTGAAACTTCAGCAGAAGAAGTACTCGCTCTGAACCCTGATGGTGTTTTCCTTTCAAATGGCCCTGGTGACCCAGAACCATGTACTTACGCAATTGAAGCAACAAAAGTGTTCCTAGAAAAAGGTTTACCAATCTTTGGTATCTGTCTAGGTCACCAGATTCTTGCTCTTGCGTCAGGCGCTAAGACAGTGAAGATGAAGTTTGGTCACCACGGTGCAAACCACCCGGTTAAAGATTTAGATCGTGATGTTGTGATGATTACTTCACAAAACCACGGCTTTGCTGCTTACGAAGATACGCTTCCAGAGACATTACGAGCGACTCATAAGTCTCTATTTGATGGTTCTCTACAAGGTATCCACCGTACAGATAAGCCAGCATTTAGCTTCCAAGGTCACCCAGAAGCAAGCCCAGGTCCAGAAGACGCAGCGCCGTTATTCGACCACTTTATTGAACTAATCAAACAGCACACAGTGTAATTCGGAGTAGTAGATAATGCCAAAACGTACTGACATTAAAAGTGTTCTAATTCTAGGTGCTGGTCCGATTGTTATCGGTCAAGCATGTGAGTTTGATTACTCTGGTGCTCAAGCTTGTAAAGCACTTCGCGAAGAAGGTTACCGAGTTATTCTTGTAAACTCGAACCCAGCGACAATCATGACTGACCCAGACATGGCTGATGCGACTTACATCGAACCTATCCAATGGGAAGTGGTTCGTAACATCATCGCTAAAGAGAAGCCAGATGCAGTTCTACCGACAATGGGCGGCCAAACTGCACTTAACTGTGCGTTAGATTTAGAAAAATACGGCGTACTTGAAGAGTTCGGCGTAGAGATGATTGGCGCAACGGCTGACGCTATCGATAAAGCTGAAGACCGCTCTCGTTTTGATAAAGCAATGAAATCGATTGGTCTTGAGTGTCCAACGGCTGATACAGCGAAAACGATGGAAGAAGCTTACAAAGTTCAAGAAATGGTTGGTTTCCCTTGTATCATTCGTCCATCGTTTACGATGGGTGGTACAGGTGGTGGTATTGCTTATAACAAAGAAGAATTTGAAGAAATCTGTCGCCGTGGTTTGGACCTATCTCCAACTAACGAACTTCTTATCGATGAATCACTTATCGGTTGGAAAGAGTACGAGATGGAAGTGGTTCGCGACAAGAACGATAACTGCATCATCGTATGTGCGATTGAAAACTTTGACCCAATGGGTATTCACACTGGTGACTCGATCACAGTGGCTCCGGCTCAAACGCTAACAGACAAAGAATACCAACTAATGCGTAACGCTTCTCTAGCGGTACTGCGTGAGATTGGTGTTGAAACAGGTGGTTCAAACGTACAGTTTGGTATCAACCCGAAAGATGGCCGTATGGTTATCATCGAGATGAACCCACGTGTATCTCGTTCTTCTGCACTTGCTTCTAAAGCAACAGGTTTCCCAATCGCTAAGATTGCAGCGAAACTGGCTGTTGGCTTTACGCTAGACGAGCTAATGAATGACATCACTGGCGGCGCAACACCAGCATCATTCGAACCCACAATCGACTACGTAGTAACTAAGATTCCTCGTTTTAACTTCGAGAAATTTGCAGGTGCTAACGACCGTCTAACGACGCAAATGAAGTCGGTTGGTGAAGTTATGGCTATCGGCCGTAACCAACAAGAATCTCTACAGAAAGCACTTCGCGGTCTAGAAGTTGGCGCAACTGGTTTTGACGAAATGGTTGACCTAGACGCACCTGACGCTCTAACGACGATTCGCCATGAGCTTAAAGAAGCGGGTTCTGACCGTATTTGGTACATCGCAGACGCTTTCCGTGCTGGTATGTCAGTTGATGGTGTATTCAACCTAACGCAAATTGACCGTTGGTTCCTAGTTCAAATCGAAGACATCGTAAAACTAGAGCAAGAACTTAAAGCGAAAGGCTTTGCTGGTCTGAATAAAGACGAGCTAATGAAGCTTAAGCGTAAAGGTTTTGCTGATGCTCGCCTGTCTAAGATTCTAGGTGTGGCTGAAAGTGAAATTCGTCGTCTACGTGACCAATACGATATTCACCCAGTCTACAAGCGCGTAGATACGTGTGCGGCAGAGTTCTCTTCTGATACGGCTTACATGTACTCATCTTACGATGACGAATGTGAATCGAACCCAACAGACAAAGAGAAAATCATGATCTTAGGCGGCGGTCCAAACCGTATCGGCCAAGGTATTGAATTCGATTACTGTTGTGTACATGCATCTTTAGCACTACGTGAAGATGGCTACGAAACAATCATGGTTAACTGTAACCCTGAGACAGTTTCGACTGACTACGATACGTCTGACCGTCTGTACTTTGAACCAGTAACTCTGGAAGACGTACTAGCAATCGTTCGTGTTGAGAAGCCAAAAGGCGTTATCGTTCAGTACGGTGGCCAAACACCACTGAAACTGGCTCGTGAGCTTGAAGCTGCTGGCGTACCAATCATTGGTACTAGCCCAGACGCAATCGACCGTGCAGAAGACCGTGAGCGTTTCCAGGTTGCTGTTGACCGTCTTGGTCTTCTACAACCAGAAAACGCGACAGTAACAACAATGGAGCAAGCGGTAGAGAAATCTCGCGAAATCGGCTTCCCATTAGTTGTTCGTCCTTCTTATGTTCTTGGTGGTCGTGCGATGGAAATCGTATACGACGAGCAAGACTTACGTCGCTACTTCAACGAAGCAGTCAGTGTTTCAAACGAATCTCCAGTACTACTTGATAGCTTCCTAGATGATGCAATTGAAGTCGACGTTGATGCGATTTGTGACGGTGAGCGCGTTGTTATTGCGGGTATCATGGAGCACATCGAGCAAGCAGGTGTTCACTCAGGTGACTCAGCATGTTCTCTTCCTGCTTACACGCTAAGCCAAGAAATCCAAGACGTAATGCGTGAGCAAGTTGAAAAGCTAGCGTTCGAGTTGGGTGTTCGTGGTCTAATGAATACGCAGTTTGCTGTTAAGAACAACGAAGTGTACCTAATCGAGGTTAACCCTCGTGCAGCACGTACAGTACCATTCGTATCGAAGGCAACAGGCGCAGCAGTCGCTAAGATTGCTGCTCGTGTTATGGCGGGTCAATCGCTAGAGTCTCAAGGCTTTACGAAAGAAATCATTCCACCATACTACTCAGTGAAAGAAGTTGTTCTTCCGTTCAACAAATTCCCTGGTGTTGACCCACTATTAGGCCCAGAAATGCGCTCTACTGGTGAGGTTATGGGTGTTGGTGCAACGTTTGCTGAAGCATACTCTAAAGCTGAATTGGGTTGTGGCAACATCTACCCAGAAGGCGGCCGTGCACTTCTTTCTGTTCGCGAAGGCGACAAAGAGCGCGTTGTTGACCTAGCATCTAAGCTATCTAAGCTTGGTTACCAGCTAGACGCAACACACGGTACTGCAGTTATCCTTGGCGAAGCGGGTATCAACCCACGTCTAGTAAACAAGGTACACGAAGGTCGTCCTCACATTCTTGACCGTATCAAGAACAACGAGTACACGTACATCGTGAACACTGCAGCTGGCCGTCAAGCGATTGAAGATTCTAAAGTTCTTCGTCGTGGTGCACTGGCTGAGAAAGTGAACTACACGACTACGCTAAACGCTGCATTTGCGACTTGCATGGCGCACACTGCAGACGCGAAAACGTCAGTAACTTCAGTTCAAGAACTGCACGCACAGGTTAAAGCTTCTCTAGCTTAATTGACTAACGTGTATCGCTGTTAAGCGGATATAAATGCTCAAAGCCCACTCTTCGGAGTGGCTTTTTTATGTCTGTCATCTGGTGTCGGTTAAATAGTGAAAATCTGGTGATGGCTAAATGATGAAAAATTGGAATAGGTTACAATCTTGTGTTTCGTTGTTGATTGTTTGCTCACGGTGGTAAGTTGTCGCTTCACGAGAATTTAAGGCGTTGGGTATATGGAAATCACTCTAGAAATATTGGCTATCTTGTTTGTAGTTGCAACGGCGGCAGGCTTTATTGATGCAATGGCTGGCGGCGGTGGATTATTGACTCTACCAGCATTGCTAGCGGCAGGAGTACCACCAACGCAGGCACTGGCCACCAATAAACTTCAAAGTTCTTTTGGCAGCTTCTCCGCCAGTTGGTATTTCGTACGCAACGGTATCGTGAACATAAAAGAGATGCGTCTTGCCATTCTCTGTACCTTTATCGGTTCTGCGATTGGTGCTGAGTTAGTGCAGCATATTGATGCGAGCTTATTGACGAGCATGATCCCCTTACTGCTTATCGCCATCTCTCTCTATTTCCTATTAGCACCACAAACCAGAGCGTCTGAAGGTAAGCAAAAGATGTCTGAAGCCGTGTTTGCTTTGTGCATTGGTGGCGGTGTTGGTTTCTACGATGGCTTCTTTGGCCCAGGAACGGGTTCTATTTTCACGGTCTGTTTTGTCGCTATCGGCCATTTCTCTTTAGTGGATGCAACGGCACGTACTAAGGTTCTTAATTTCACTTCGAATATCGCAGCTTTAATTTTCTTTATTTTGGCTGGTTTACCCATTTGGGAATTAGGGTTAGTGATGGCTGTTGGTGGCTTTATGGGCGCTCAGCTTGGCGCTAAGGTCGTGGTGACAAAAGGGCAGAAATGGATTCGCCCCCTTGTGATCGTGATGTCGATGTTAATGGCGTCTAAACTGCTTTGGGAACAGCATCAACAATGGATTCTATCAGTATTTTAACTCGTGGAGACTGATAGCTGTTCGGCCTTACACAGATATGAATCGGTCGAATCAATCCCTTCAATTCGGCAAAACTAAACAGGTATTGAGGCTCAATATTGAGTGTTTTTACGATAGATAGCGGGATCAACGCTGGCCCTGTCCCACCCAACGCTAACTGGGCTGCTGCGGTGTAAGCATCCATCTCCATCAAGGGTTTGATGCCGAATTTTTCAAGCACAGATAACTGATACGAATTTGCCGGATTGGTCATGTCGTTAGTGATAACCATTGGAGGAAGCTCCGTTAATGGCGACTTACTCACTATGTAAAACGGCTCATCAAACAGGTGGAATGTCATCAACCCATGATGCGGCGGCAGTAAACCAGCACACAACCCTAAGGTCGCCTTGCCAGATTGCACTCGCTCTATGATTCTTGGGGTATGGTTAGTGGTAATGGTGATGTATTTATCTTGCTGGATAAATTGGCCCATCATCTCACCTAGATAACCTGCGATCAGCGACTTAGAGCTATCTAAGGTGATGAGAGTGGTATCTTCCAACTCTTGCTGCTCATAAATAAGACCACGAAGCTCATTGAATGCAGGGCCGATACTCTCGATTAATGCAATCGCATCTGGCGTCAGTTTGATCTGTCGACCACTCGGTTCTATGAGTTTCTTGCCTAACTTCTTTTCTAAATTCGCAATCCGTTTGCTGACCGCTGATTGGCTGATATAAAGCAAACTGCCGGTGCGGCTCATGGTTTTTGCTTTACTTAAAACCAATAGAGTTTCGATTCCTTCGAGTAGCATTGGGTTATATTCATGAAAGTTGGGAATGATTAAACCAAGTTACCTCAAACGCCATTCATTCTCTAGTCTGAGCACATAGATATCAGACAAGCTAGGGGTTTTGACGTTAGCTCGTTAATTAGCTAGTTAGGTTTTCTTAACTAGACTCGCGATGCGTTGGCCAAAATAGAAAGCGGTTTTAAGATCATTACTATTGATGTGATTATTGGTGCTCTCAGCCGTCTGATCATCACTGGCGACCAAACCAATACTTGAACCTGTGCGATTCAAACCTAAATCATCAATATGCTTTGAGATATCAAGCCCTGCCCAAATCATGCCATGCTGACAAGCCAGAGTGAAAAAGCTCAGTAGGGTTTGCTGTTGTTCACCGTTAAGGCTACCACCAGTGGTGAAACCTGCAGCGAGCTTATTTCGCCATGCTTTCTTACAGTAGGTATCACTGCTTGCATCCATAAAACTCTTAAACTGAGCCGCTGGTGAACCCATATAAGTCGGGGAGCCAAAGATAATGGCGTCACAGCTGTCTAATGCGCTGAGCTTATCGTCATTGTCATATCTTCCTTCGACTATTTCAGAAGAGAGCACCTCGATGAGCTGTGCTGAGTTAGATTGTTGAGTGTTAATGCCTTCAGCGATTGTCTCTGCGACTTGCTTAGTCGCTCCATTCTTAGAGAAGAAAACAATGCCCACTTTATTGATACTCATCTTGAACTCCCTTTTGCCAATGTTAGTAAATTAATTAATTTATAAAGTTATTTGTTTATTAATATAGCCTGTGAATTTGATAAGTAAACAAAAAACATTACTAACCTAGTGATGAATGAGTTAATGAGCTAACTAGAGTGTTAGGAAAGGAGGGGATCTTTGAATAATGGAAATAGAGGGGATAAGTACTTTGAAAGCGAATTAAAAAAGGCTCCTTTGCGGAGCCTCTTAGTCATCGTTCTATCTATTTGATAGCGAAGGTTGGCAATGACAAGTGCCAGCGAATTGCGCCAAGCCTAATCAATAGTGTTGTGAACACACCGGCTAAAAATGCGGTTTCTGAATCGTGCCCCATGAGAATCGCCATGGTATGAAAAGCACCACCAATGATACAAGCCGTGGCGTAGACTTCACTTCTTAAGATCATCGGCACTTCACGGGCAAGCACGTCACGGATAATACCGCCACCACAGCCTGTGATAACCCCCATGATAATAGCCACTAATGCCGAGTCTTGATAATTCAGCGCTTTCTCAACACCAATGCCAACAAATACGGCTAAGCCTATCGCATCACATACCGGCAATATCCACCAAGCCAGACGTTTAGGGCGTCTTACAATAATCATGGTCAGCAAACAGGTAGTGATAATGACCCAAAGGTAGGTGGTATCGGTGATCCAAAACACGGGAGTCGCACCCAATGCCATGTCACGGATAGTGCCGCCGCCAATCGCGGTCACACTGCCTAGAACGGCTACGCCAAAGGGGTCCATCTTAAGACGGCCAGCGACAAATACGCCTGAGACAGCAAAAATGGCAGTGCCAAATAAATCGATAATATAAAGCAGCATGGAGTCCATGATACTGGTGCTCTTATAGTTAAAATTGTAGGGACAGGTCGGTGGCGAATTGTACGAAAAAATGCAGCAAATAGTTAGTGATTTTGCCTAGCTCTATCGAAGAAATCGCATACTTGTTGGATCGCTTTCAAAGTTCTCGTTGTCGGGCGATTAATCCAGTCAGAATTGAGTGACCAAATCTGATTTTGAGCGACTGCTGGGATCTCGTCCTCCCAAGTTTGCCACATGGTTCCATTCTCAATTGCATGCTGAGAAGTGAAGATCACTTGCGGTTTCCTTAATACAACTTGTTCAATACCAACTTGAGGATAAGGGGAAGCACTGTCTTCGAAAATATTCTGGCCGCCACAAAACTCAAACACCTCACTTGGCCAGTGCCCTTGAGCGACGGTGATGATCGGCTTCTCACTTAGCTGATAAAAGTAGTTTACGGGCTCAGCATCTTTATATTTTAGTCTCAATGCGTTGAGTTGTTCTTTGTATTGCTTGGCATTGTTTTTCCCAATACTCGGATCACTGGAGTATTGGCTGAGTTGTTCAATATTGGTCGCAATGCTGTCTAGGCTTTTGGTTTTCGAGTAGTAAATATTAAACCCAAATTGCTCTAGTTTCGCGAGCTCTCTGGGCGGATTTCCCGCTGGCCACGCAAGAATTAAATCAGGTTGCAGTGCGATGATCTTCTCAACCTTGATACCTTGATAGTTTGCCACTTTTTCAAGCTGGTCTGCTTGTGGTGGGTAATCACTCCTCTCACTTACCGCAACAAGGTTATCACCTAAACCAGCACTGTACGCGAGTTCAGTGGCGTGAGGAGCAAGGCTTACTACGCGTTGAGCTGGCTGTACTTTTTCTGGAGTCAGCGATGTTTCTTCCGCAAATGATAAAGGCAGCCATAAGCTGGAAGACAAAAGAGTAAGGCTTGTAACAAGTGCTGAAGGTTTCACTCTAAATCCCTTGGTGAACAAATAGTAAGATTAGGCTTTGTAAAAATATCCAGATAGCAATACGACCAAACAGCAGCTTCTGAACCTGAGATAGATGCAGAGCTGATGGGGCGATTCTTCCACCCAATTTTGCGCGAATGGCTTTGGTGTTGTTGTAAATAGCAGGGCCACCCAATGATAATTCCAGCTTGTTGCCAACGGCCGTGATCAACCAAGCAGGCCCAGGCAGTGGCCAAGAACGGCTTTGGGCAAGCATCATCTTGAATGTGTGCATTGCTTTATCACCACATACGATCATCAAAGCAAACAAACGCATCGGTATGAATTCTAGGATAGCGACTATCTTGATAGCCGTTGAGCCGAACGGAGAAAATTGCTTGCGACTTGGCGACCAAGCTCGAGCTAACTCGACTACAAGGCGATACATTAAAGCCGCAATTCCACCACCAATGGCGTACCAGAATAAAACACATACCACATTGCGAGCATAACCCATGATGATGGTTTCAGCAGCGGCTTTGCCAAGCCCAAGTGATGAAAGTGATTCAGTTTGACGATTGACAACCGGAGCCAGTAACTGACGAGCGGCAGCTTTATCTTTTTGACCAAGCGCTTTGATCAGCTGATTTGCTAGCTTTTCATTATTGCGCCAATCAATCGCCAGTAATAACAGTGCTAATTCAAACAGTTGAGATTGCCAAACCAATGGTTGCAGTGCCAATAGAATTACCAGAGTCGGCAGTACCATTACGCCCCAGGCTAATGTGCCCGAGATTAAGCTTTGGGAATAGTTTTGGTTGTTATTAACCTTGCTTGCTAAAAGCTCAGCAAACTTATGCCATAAGGTCGTAGGGTGTGCGGCATGGGGGATAGGTAAAATCAAATGAAAAAGCAGTGCTCCCCACATTACAAGGAGCACGCCATTTGCAAATACCTGATCAAACAGTGTTTGCATGTCTAGTCGCTTACTTTAGTAGGGCAACCATCTTGATAACCATTTCTGAAGAGCTTTGAGCTGCTAGTGGCAGGAACTCTTCGAAGCTCATTGGTGATTCTTTGTCTGCAACGTCAGAGATTGCACGAACAACCACGAATGGTACTTGGAATTGGTGACAAGCTTGAGCGATAGCAGATGCTTCCATCTCTACAGCAACCACTGATGGGAAGTGCTTGCGGATGAACTCTTGGCGTTCTGCTGTGCAAACAAATGCGTCGCCAGTACAGATAAGACCGCGAACGGCGTGCTTATCTTCCATTTGCGCTAGTGCTTGTTCAGCAACAGCCATCAGTTTGTCGTCCGCTTTGAACGCTGCAGGTTGACCTGCCATTTGGCCGATTTCGTAACCGAAAGCTGTAACATCTGCATCGTGGTGACGAACTTCAGTTGAGATAACCACATCGCCAAGGTTCAGTGTTGAATCAAAACCGCCAGCAGAGCCCGTGTTCAGTACTACGTCTGGCTGGTATTCGCTTAGTAGGATTGAAGTACCCACTGCAGCGGCTACTTTACCAATGCCTGATTGAAGCAAAACAACGTCAACACCATTTATCTGACCAGAGAAAAAGGTACAACCGCCTTTATTAACTTCAGTAATGTCTGAAATTGCTGCCTTTAGGATCGCAACTTCTTGCTCCATTGCGCCAATGATGCCGATTTTCATGTGTAGTCTCTTAATAAATAATATTTAAACAGTAGAGCGAAATTGTAGCATGGATAAGAAGTGTCGAGCGACTGCCCAGAGGCACTTCTCATCCGAATAGCAGCGATTTATCTGCGTATTCTTTTATCTATTTGATCAGGCCTTCGCTTTTTAAGCTAGCGCGAAGTTGTTCAGCACGCTTTCGGTTTACGCCAAAATCAGAGTGACCAGTACGAGACTCTGAACGCACGATCAGTTTGCCATCAGTGATCTTAAGTTCTAAGTCATCGACAAAGCGCATGATGCGAGAGGTACATTCAACACGCAGGTAATCTTCTGTTTTACTCGCGGTTTTCGAACCTGGTAAGGTTAGTGCAACCTGCTCAATCGCATCTAGGTTTGCTGAATCTGATAACTCAAACGCGGCCAATGCATGCTGCTCACGGTCATCTTGAGTTGATACGCAGTTTGGTTTGTCTCCACAAGGTGATGAAGTTCTGTCTTTCATGTCCGTGATTCCTTGGCTGCAAGCGGTTAAAGTCAAAAGAGATAGAGAAAGGAGAGCGGCTTTTTTCATAGTGTTTCCTATGGCGTTGTTTTAGTTTTAATTCTAGTTATCGGTATTGGTTCTTTTGCGATTGTTCTAATTATTTATCGTTGTGCTTGTCATCAAACGTATCGAATTGAAAAAAGGATCCATGATTGGATCCTTTTTTATAGTAACGACCTGAGTAATAAAGGAAACCTTATACTAGGGCGTGTTGACCTTTCGTGGTTAAATTTTGTTCGAGATAAAAGCGTTTTAATCGCGGCGAGGGGGAAGTAGCCTAGTCACTCTAAGCAAATCTCCCTCAACAAAGAGTAAAACGCTTTTAGCCGAACCCTTCGGGCAGCGTTTGCTGGTCATTTCTACTACGTTATCGGCTTCTCATGTAGGCTAGCTACACATCGACGCCTCTGCCTTGTATAAATACCCAGCAACTCGCTGCAAAAATCAGCTCGAAAGATCAACACGCCCTGGTCACACTTCTAGGTAATCCAATATTCCTTCCGCGGCTTTGCGGCCTTCATCGATAGCGGTCACCACTAAGTCAGATCCTCGAACTGCATCACCACCTGCAAAGATCTTGCTGTTGGTGGTTTGGTATTGAAACTCTTGTTTGCCGGGTGCCTTGATGCGACCCCATTGATCGAGCTCTACACCAAATGGTTCTAGCCACTCCATTGCATGAGGTTGGAAACCAAATGCCATGATAACGGCGTCTGCTTCAAGAACATGCTCACTGCCTTCTACGGGTTCAGGGCGACGACGACCTGCGTCATCGGGTTCACCTAGCGCCGTTTTCACCACTTTGACGCCAGTAACATGACCAGATGAATCGGTTTCCAATGCTAATGGTTGAAGGTTGAACATGAACTTCACGCCTTCTTCTTTTGCATTCTTCACCTCACGGCGAGAGCCTGGCATGTTGGCTTCATCTCGGCGATAAGCACAAACAACGTTAGCTGCATGCTGACGAATAGACGTTCGCACACAGTCCATCGCGGTATCACCACCACCAAGCACGACCACCTTCTTGCCTTTCATGTCGATGAATGGTGTTGGGTTGTCCAGTTCCATGACCATGTAAGTATTGGAAACAAGGAAGGGTAAAGCATCATAAACACCCGGTGCTTCTTCGTTGTCTAACCCAGCACGCATATTTTTATAGGTGCCAACACCTAAGAAAACGGCATCATAATCATCAACAAGTTGTTGCAACTGAACATCTTTACCGACTTCGGTATTCATTTTAAATTCGACACCCATACCACTAAAGATACGGCGACGGTTTTCCATGATGCCTTTCTCAAGCTTGAACGATGGGATACCAAACGTCAGCAGGCCACCGATCTCCGGGTAGCGGTCAAATACCACGGCCTTCACACCGTTTCGAACTAAGATATCAGCTGCAGCAAGACCAGCGGGGCCTGCGCCTATGATTGCGACCTTTTTGTCGGTCCATTCAACGTGAGACATGTCTGGTTTCCAGCCCATCTCAAACGCTTTGTCATTGATGTATTTTTCAATGTTGCCGATGGTTACTGCACCGAAATCGTCGTTGAGGGTACAAGAGCCTTCACATAGACGATCTTGAGGACAAACACGGCCGCAAACCTCAGGCAAGCTGTTGGTTTGGTGGGACAGTTCAGCCGCTTCGATAATGCGTCCCTCATTGGCAAGTTTGAGCCATTGAGGGATGTAGTTATGGACGGGGCACTTCCATTCACAGTAGGGGTTACCACAGTCTAAACAGCGGTCGGCCTGTGCCTTAGCTTGTTGTTTCGTGAAAGGTTCGTAGATCTCTACAAACTCAATCTTACGTATCTTGATTGGTTTCTTCGCTGGGTCTACGCGATTCACATCAATAAATTGGTATACATTCTGGCTCATGATTGGCTCCTTCCAATTATTGCGCTTGAACACGAAGTTCAGCAGAGCTGCGGCTTTGGTGACCGAGCAAGGTGTTGAGATCCGCCGTCTTCGGCTTCACTAAGTAGAACTTTGGAATCCATTCATCAAAGTTCGCCAGAATAGCTTCAGCGTGTACTGAGCCAGTCTCTTCTAAGTGCTCCGCAATTAAGCCGCGCAGGTGTTCTTGGTGGATAAATAGGTCAGACAGAGAAAGTGCTTCGACCGACTCGTTGTTTACACGGCCTTGGAAGTCTTCATTCTTGTCCATCACATAAGCAAACCCACCTGTCATACCGGCGCCGAAGTTCACTCCGGTTGCGCCAAGAATGGCAACAATACCACCGGTCATGTATTCACAGGCATTGTCACCTGCACCTTCAATCACGGCAACGGTGCCTGAGTTACGCACGCCAAATCGTTCGCCTGCAGTACCTGCTGCAAATAGCTTGCCTCCGGTCGCACCATACAAACAAGTGTTACCTATGATGGTCGCTTCGTTACAAACAAATGCAGTGCCTTGGTGAGGTTTGATAACCACCTTACCGCCCGCCATGCCTTTGCCGACATAGTCATTGGCATCACCCGTCAGATACAGCTCAACGCCGCCAGCGTTCCAAACCGCAAAGGATTGGCCCGCTGTACCATCGAGGTACAACTTAATTGGTGAGCCCGCCATGCCTTGGTTACCGTAGCGTTTCGCTATTTCGCCAGAGATACGAGCGCCAATCGAGCGATCGGTGTTGATCACGTTGTAGTAAAGGCTGGTGGATTGACGTTTCTCAATCGCATCGATTGCGTCATCAAGGATCTGTTGGTTGAGTTGAGCTTTATCAAACGGTGCGTTTGGCTCTGTCCAAAACAGTGGGTGACCTTCCGCAGATACCGGAGCTTCGAGTATTGAAGAGAGATCGAGCTTGCTCTGTTTCGCAGTGAGGCCTTGAACGGCTTCAAGGAGATCAGTACGACCTATTAGGTCAGTGAGTTTTTCTACGCCAAGTTCTGCAAGGTATTGACGTACTTCATCGGCTAGGCCGGTAAAGTAGTTCACTACCATGTCTGGTAGGCCTTTGAAGTATTCACGACGTAGGGTTTCATCTTGAGTCGCAACACCCGTCGCACAGTTATTTAGGTGACAAATTCTTAAGAACTTACAACCCATCGCCACCATAGGCGCGGTACCAAAACCAAAGCTTTCTGCGCCTAAAATCGCGCCCTTGATAACATCGAGGCCAGTTTTTAAACCCCCATCGACTTGCAAGCGGATCTTATGACGAAGCCCGTTGGCGACGAGTGCTTGCTGGGTTTCGGCTAAACCAAGCTCCCAAGGACAACCTGCGTATTTCACCGAGGTCAGTGGGCTTGCTGCAGTACCACCATCGTAACCGGAGATCGTAATCAAGTCGGCATAAGCTTTCGCTACACCTGTGGCAATGGTGCCTACACCTGGCTCAGATACTAACTTCACTGAAACCAAGGCTTTAGGGTTAACTTGCTTAAGGTCGAAAATCAGCTGCGCCAGATCCTCGATAGAATAAATATCGTGATGCGGAGGAGGAGAGATCAGAGTCACGCCTTGAACTGAGTATCTCAGCTTAGCGATTTCTGCCGTGACCTTATGACCAGGTAGCTGACCGCCTTCTCCTGGCTTCGCACCTTGTGCGACTTTGATTTGTAGAACATCCGCATTGGTTAAGTAATGTGGCGTTACACCAAAGCGACCGGAAGCTATCTGCTTGATACGAGAATTACGATCAGTACCAAAGCGTCGTGGATCTTCACCACCTTCACCAGAGTTGGAGTAGCCTCCTAATCGGTTCATCGCCATGGCCAGTGCTTCATGAGCTTCAGGGCTCAAGGCACCAATCGACATCGCTGCAGAGTCGAAGCGTTTAAAGAGATCACTGCTCGGTTCGACTTTTTCTAATGCTAGAGGTTGAGCTGCTTTTTTAAGGCTCATTAAGTCACGTAGCATGGCAGCAGGACGAGCATTAACTTGCTTCGCAAAAGATTGATAATCTGATGTTTCGCCTGTCTTTACGGCGGTTTGTAAGGTACTGACTACGTCTGGGTTGTAGGCGTGGTATTCACCGCCATGTACGTATTTGAGCAAGCCACCATGTTCCAGTGGTTTACGTTTAGTCCATGCTTTACGAGATAGGTTATAGATATCTTGTTGGAAGTCGCTAAAGCTAGCGCCTTGGATACGAGTCGTTACGCCTCGGAAACACAAGTCAACGACATCGGTATGCAAACCGACCGCCTCAAATAATTGCGAGCAGCGATAAGAAGCAATCGTCGAGATACCCATCTTCGACATGATCTTATACAGACCTTTGTTGATGCCGTTTTGGTAATTTTGCAATGCAGTGCGATAGTCTTTATTTAATGAACCATCGTCCAACATTTTGCCCAATGCTTCATAAGCGAGATATGGATAAACTGCGGTTGCACCGAAGCCAAGCAGTACTGCAAATTGGTGTGGGTCGCGTGCAGTTGCTGTTTCAACCACGATGTTAGCATCACAACGTAGGTTGTTGTCAGCAAGTCTGGTTTGCACCGCACCTACAGCCATCGCTGCTGGAACCGGGAGCTTGCCTTTCTCTAAGTGCTTGTCTGAAAGTACAATCAAAACAGCACCATCACGGACCTCTTGCACCGCACGATCACACAAGTCATTAATGGCTTGTTCGAGATCTTTATCAGCAGGATCATAGTGCATGCTAAGAATCGCGTGGCCATAGTGTTTTTGATTTAACTGCAGAAGTTGCTGCATGTCAGAGTAGACCAGAACTGGCGAATTAAATGTCACACGGTAGGCGTGACCGTCTGTTTCGCAGAACACGTTCATCTCTTGGCCGATACTGGTGGCTAAAGACATAACATGCTTTTCACGCAGTGGATCAATCGGTGGGTTGGTGACCTGTGCAAACATTTGACGGAAATAGTCAGTGACGAGACGTTCTTTCGAAGAGAGAACAGCCATCGGCGTATCATCGCCCATCGAGCCTACGGCCTCTTGTCCCATATCACCAAGCACACGCAGTACTTGGTCCGACTCTTCGTTGCTCATCGCAAACTGTTTTTGGTAGGTCTTGAGCGTGTCATCGTCAAAGCTGCGCTTACCGACTTGCTCATCGGGCAGATCGGAAAACGGTGTGAGTTTGTGAACGTTCTTTTCCATCCACTCTTTATAGGGATGGCGACCTTTAAGGTCATTATCGATCTCGTTAGATTGCCACAGTTTACCGCGGCGCGTATCTATGACGAGTAGTTCACCCGGGCCGACACGCCCTTTCTCTGCCACTTCGTCTGGCGCGTAATTCCAGATGCCCACTTCAGAGGCCAGCGTGATCAGATTGTCTTTGGTAATCACATAACGCGCAGGGCGTAAGCCGTTTCTATCTAGGTTACACGCAGCGTAACGACCGTCAGAAAGGACGATACCTGCAGGGCCATCCCACGGTTCCATGTGCTTGGAGTTGAAGTCGTAGAATGCACGCAGATCGGGATCCATGTCTGGGTGGTTTTGCCAAGCGGGCGGCACGAGCATACGCATCGCTCGGAATACATCCATACCACCGGCAAGGAACAGGTCGAGCATGTTATCTAGGCTTGATGAATCTGAGCCTGTCTCATTCACAAAGGGTGCGGCCGTTTGTAAATCGGGCAGCAGTGGTGAAGAGAATTTATAGGCACGAGCTTTAGCCCACTGACGGTTACCTTCGATGGTATTGATCTCACCATTGTGCGCCAAATAGCGGAATGGCTGAGCCAGTGGCCAACGCGGCTGAGTATTGGTTGAGAAGCGCTGGTGGAACAGGCATATCGCCGATTCCATACGTAAGTCTGCAAGATCGAGGTAAAATCGCGGAAGATCGGCCGGCATACACAGGCCTTTGTAAACCATGACTTGTGTCGAAAGGCTACAAATATAGAAATCTTTGTCTTCGGTGATCTGTTTTTCAATTCGACGACGAGCGATATAAAGGCGTCGTTCAATATCGCGTTCACGCCACCCAGCAGGTGCCGAGATAAACACTTGCTGAATATTGGGAACGGAATCTTTGGCGATTGGGCCTAATACGTCGGTGTTGGTCGGCACGACACGCCAACCTGCAACGGTTAACGTTTCTTGCGCGAGCTCTTTATTGACGATGTCTTGCGCGGATTGCGCTTTGATTGGGTCTTGGCTGAAGAAAATCATGCCGACAGCGTATTGCTTGCCGAGCTTGAAGTTATTCTCTTCTGCAATAATTCTGAGATAAGAGTCTGGCTTCTGTAGCAATAAGCCACAGCCATCTCCTGTTTTACCATCCGCAGCAATACCACCACGGTGTGTCATGCGATCGAGGGCTGAAATAGCAGTTCGTACCAACTTATGACTCGGTTGGCCTTCCATTTGCGCTATTAAACCAAATCCACAGTTGTCTTTTTCAAGACTAGGATCATATAGAGCCATTGCAATTCTCCCTTTTGCTTCTCTGTCATCCAGACAGTAAATGACTAACTATTCATATACTTGTTATTTTTTATAAGCTTATAGTTTGTCTTTAGCTAGTTAAAACGTTATTGGTTGTGTTAACAAAACCGATTGGTTTTATTTTCACCAGCTTTACAACGTATAGCTAATTGTGTTTAAGGTCAAGTTCATGGTTAATTATCATGCGTAAACGCGATTAACCACGTAATAATCTAAAATAGTAGAATGATATCAAAGGGATATAAAAGGTAGATGTTAATGGGATTTAACATGTGCAACGAAGGGAATGTCCTAGGAGCCGTAAGGCAGATAGAAAAAAGGCTAGCATCGAGTGCTAGCCAAACATAAAAGTTAGGAAGGGTGTTGCTTTTCCTCTAGGCTAACGTCATCGACGTTAGCCCGAGAAATATTATGCGGAAAGCATGAGTGAATCAGCTTTCGCTTCTAAGTTTGAGTTACCCATTAAGAAGTCATCAATGGCAATTGCACATTCACGACCTTCATTAATACAACGTACAACCAGAGACTGACCAGTACGCATATCACCAGCAGCGAAAACGCCTTTCTGGTTCGTCGCAAAACCTTCAGAAGCGACGTTACCGCGCTCGTCCAGTTTAATGTCTAGTTGAGCAAGCACGCCTGTAGGCTCTGGGTGTAAGAAGCCCATTGCAAGGAATGCCATGTCACATGGAATAACACGTTCAGAGTTCGCTACTTCATCAAAACCTGGACGTTCGCCTGGTTTTGCGTCTTGCCAAACGATGTCAGCGATACGTAGACCCGTTACTTGACCTTGATCGTCGCTAATGAACTCTTTGGTTAAGATGTTCCAATGACGTTCACAACCTTCTTCGTGAGAAGTGGTGGTTTTCATGATCATTGGGTATTGAGGCCAAGGCATATTTGCAGGGCGTTTCTCTGGTGGGATCGGCATGATCTCAACCTGAGTAATGCTTGCTGCTTTATGACGGTTTGATGTGCCTACACAGTCAGAGCCTGTATCACCACCACCGATAACCACAATGTGTTTATCTTTAGCGTGAAGCTCTTCTGTCTTAAGATCTAAGTCGTTGGCACGGCGATTATTTTGACCAAGGAATTCCATGGCAAAATGAACGCCTTTAAGCTCACGACCTGGGATTGGTAAGTCGCGTGGAACCGTAGAACCACCCGTTAGCAATACCACATCAAACTCTTGGCGTAACTGTTGAGCATTAACATCAACACCGATGTGTTGGTTAACTTTAAATTCAACGCCAGCTTCAGCCATTAGGTTGATCTTACGATCAATTACGTCCATACCCAGTTTGAAATCTGGGATACCGAAGCGAAGTAGACCACCCACTTTCTCGTCACGTTCAAATACCGTTACCGAGTGACCGGCACTGTTTAGCTGCTCAGCTGCGGCTAAGCCTGCAGGGCCTGAACCGATAACTGCGACAGTTTTACCTGTGCGAGAGCGTGGTGTTTTAGGCTTTGCGTACCCTTCACGGTACGCAGTTTCTACAATCGTTTTCTCGATATTACAGATAGTGATTGGGTCTTGGTTGATGCCAAGAACACAGGCACTCTCACAAGGAGCAGGACAAACACGACCTGTAAACTCAGGGAAGTTATTGGTAGAGCTAAGAATGTTCCAAGCCTCTTCCCAGCTGTCGCGATAAACAGCGTCATTGAATTCTGGGATGATGTTACCAATCGGACAGCCGTTGTGACAGAAAGGTACGCCACAGTCCATACAACGAGATGCTTGAGTATTGATCTTTTCACCAAACTCTTCGTTAAGTACGAACTCTTTGTTGTCTTCAATTCGAACTGACGGGTCGAGCTTCTTTGGAAGCTCACGACCGTGTTCTAAAAATCCAGTAGGCTTACCCATTATACTGCCTCCACTTCTTCCGTTTGTGCCTGTTGTGCTTCAGCTTTACGCTTTTGAAGAACCGCTTTGTAGTCGCGAGGCATTACTTTAACTAGCGATGCAACACTTGCTTCAAAGTTGTCTAGGAAAGACTGAGCAACTTCACTTCCTGTGAATTCAACATGCTTAGTTAGCATATCCAGTAGAAGATCTTTATCTTCTTGTTCAATTGGATCTAGGTCTACAAGTTCTGCGTTGAGCTTAGTCTCGAAGTCACCTGCTTTATCCCAAACATAAGCGACACCGCCACTCATACCTGCAGCAAAGTTACGACCCGTTGAACCAAGGATAATTGCCGCGCCGCCAGTCATGTATTCACAACCGTGGTCACCAACACCCTCAACAACAACCTTCGCACCAGAGTTACGAACACAGAAACGTTCGCCAGCCATACCGCGAATGAAAGATTCACCAGAGGTTGCACCGTAGAAACATACGTTACCAACCACGATGTTATCTTCAGCAACGATAGTTGATCTTGCATCTGGGTACAGTACTAACGTACCGCCAGACAGACCTTTACCCCAGTAATCGTTCGCGTCGCCTTCTACTTCGAACTTAACGCCTTTCGCAAGGAACGCACCGAAAGATTGACCTGCACTACCGTGGAACTTAACGTTCATTGGCTGTGGTAAACCTTGGTCTTTGTAAACCTTCGAGATTTCGTTCGACAGCATCGTGCCTGCTGAACGGTCCGTGTTGATGATAGGGAACTGAGCGGTAACCGCTTCACCGTTCTCAAGCGCTGGGATTGCAGCCTGAATCAACTTACGGTCTAGAACGTCTTCAAGATTATGATTCTGTGTTGTCTGGTTGTAGATACCATCTTCTGCACGAGCCTGCTCAATGTGCAGTACCGGTGTTAGATCTAGGTTCTTGTACTTCCAGTGACCGATGTCATCACGAACTTTAAGTTTGTGCGATTGACCAACCATCTCATCAATAGAGCGGAAGCCAAGTTCAGCCATTACTTCACGTAGACCTTCAGCCATGTATTGGAAGAAAGTGACTACGTCTTCTACGCGGCCGTCGAAACGCTCACGAAGAGTTTTGTTCTGTGTTGCGATACCAACAGGACATGTATTCTTGTGACACTTACGCATCATGATACAGCCTTCAACAACTAGAGCAGCTGTTGCTACGCCCCATTCTTCAGCGCCAAGTAAGGTTGCGACTGCAAGGTCACGTGGTGTTTTCATCTGACCATCAGACTGAACAACGATACGGTTACGTAGGCCGTTTTTCAGTAGTGTTTGGTGCGTTTCCGCTAGACCTAATTCCCAAGGCAGACCGGTGTGACGGATAGAAGACATCGGAGATGCACCCGTACCACCATCAAAACCTGCGATAAGTACTACGTCAGCTTTCGCTTTTGCTACACCTGATGCAATCGTACCTACGCCAGCTTCTGATACTAGCTTCACGTTGACACGGCCATTACGGTTCGCGTTTTTCAGATCGTAGATCAGCTGAGCCAAATCTTCGATTGAGTAGATATCGTGGTGCGGCGGTGGAGAGATAAGACCTACGCCCGGAGTCGAGTGACGCGTTGCGCCGATCCAGTCATCAACCTTATCACCAGGTAGTTGACCACCTTCGCCAGGTTTCGCACCTTGAGCCATCTTGATTTGCAGCTCATCAGCGTTAGATAGGTAGTAAGACGTTACACCAAAGCGACCAGAAGCCACCTGTTTGATTGCTGAACGTTCCCAGTCGCCATTTTCTTTACGCTCGAAACGTGCTGGATCTTCACCACCTTCGCCTGAGTTTGATTTCGCGCCAATGCGGTTCATCGCGACAGCCAGTGTTGAGTGAGCCTCATGCGAGATTGAACCGAAGCTCATTGCGCCTGTTGCGAAACGCTTAAGGATTTTCTCAATAGGTTCTACTTCTGCTAGAGGAATAGAGCCTGCTGGGTTCTTGATGAAATCAAGTTGGCTACGTAGTGTTGCTGCGTTGTCGCCTTGAGCATCAACGGCGTTCGCGTACTTCTTGAATTGACCGTAATCTTTGTTACGCGTCGATTCTTGAAGTAGAGAAATGGTTTCTGGGTTGAATAAGTGCTTCTCACCACGTTGTTTCCACTGGTAAACACCGCCAACATCAAGAACTTGAGCTGGGATTTCACGAGCTGGGTAACCAACACGGTGACGAACTAATACTTCTCGTGCGATATCGTCGATCGTTAGACCTTGGATACGAGAAACAGTACCAGTGAAGTATTTTTCAACCACGGATTTGCTAACACCAAGTGCTTCAAAGATTTGAGCGCCGTGGTAAGACTGCAGCGTAGAGATACCCATCTTCGAGAAGATCTTCAATAGACCGCCGTTAACACCCTTACGGTAGTTATCGAATAACTCACGTGGATGAACGTTTGGATCTAGCTTCTTAGTACGTTGCAGTTCAACAATCGTTTCGATAACTAGGTATGGGTTAACTGCGTTTGCACCGTAACCAATTAAGGTTGCAAAGTGGTGTGTCTCACGAGCATCGCCCGTTTCAACAACGATGTCACACTTAGCACGTAAACCTTTACGGATTAGGTGGTGGTGAACCGCGCCAACCGCCAGCATTGCTGGGATAGCGGCGTGGTTTGAGTTAACCGCACGGTCAGTTAGTAGGATGATAGAGTAGCCATCAATAACCGCATCTTCCGCATATTGGCAGATACGTTTAAGTGCGCGCTCTAACTTACCTTGGTCTCCGTTTGCTTGGAATACGATATCCAGCGTCTTCGATTGAAGGTGCTCATTATCGATTGCACGCAGTTTCTCTAACTCTGAGTTAGAAAGAACTGGAGACTCAAGTTCCACTTTTTGACAGTGTTCAGGCGTTTCAGCAAGTAGGTTCTGATCTTTACCTAGGTAAGTGTTCAGAGACATAACCATACGCTCACGAATCGGGTCGATTGGCGGGTTAGTTACTTGTGCAAACAACTGCTTAAAGTAGTTTGAAAGGTGCTGCGATTGATGAGAAAGAATCGCTAGCGGCCAGTCAGCACCCATTGCAGAAAGTGGCTCGTAGCCTGTTTTTGCAAGAGGGAGAATGATTTCGTTTACTTCTTCAGAGCTCACACCAAACGATTGTTGTTTGTGAAGCAGTTTCTCTGGAGAAGGTTGGTTAAATTCGTTGCTCGCATCGGGTAGCTTTTTCAAGCTCAGAAGGTTCTCTTCAACCCATTTTTCGTAGGGTTGCGATTTAGCGATACCGTCTTTCACTTCTTCATCAGAAATGATGCGACCTTGCTCAAGGTCAGCAACGAAGATACGACCAGGCTGTAGACGACCACGATATTCAACGTTTTCAGGTGCGATCTCAACAACACCAGACTCAGACGCCATCACTAGGAAGTCGTCTTTAGTTACTGTATAGCGAGAAGGACGCAGACCGTTACGGTCAAGAGTTGCACCAACTTGAACACCATCGGTGAAACATACTGACGCTGGGCCATCCCATGGTTCCATTACGTTCGCGTGGTACTGGTAGAACGCACGACGAGTTGGATCCATGTTTTTGTTTTCTTGCCATGCTTCCGGGATCATCATCATCAACGCATGTGGCAGAGTACGACCTGAAAGAACAAGTAGCTCAAGCGCCATATCGAAGTTTGATGAGTCTGAGCTACCTTCTTGACAGATAGGAAGCAGCATGTCGATTTCAGCTTGTGTAAACAGGTCCGATTCTAGGATTGCTTCACGTGCTTTCATCCAGTTCAGGTTGCCGCGAACCGTATTGATTTCGCCATTATGCGCGATGTAACGGAAAGGCTGAGCTAGACGCCAACGAGGGAATGTATTGGTAGAAAAGCGAGAGTGTACAAGTGCTAGAGCTGTCACCATGGTTGGGTTTTGCAGATCTAGGAAGTACTGAGGAACTTGTTCAGTTGTTAGCTGACCTTTGTACACCAATGTCTTGTAAGACATTGAGTTGATGTAGAAGTCATCACCGATATTTGAAACGCTTTCTAGGCATACACGAACCGTGTAGTTACGTAGAACATACAGTTTACGCTCAAGCTCTTCTGGTGTGATACCAGGGCCGCCAGAAATAAATACGTGTTCAAATTGAGGTTCAGTGCTTAATGGGTCAGCACCAATCATTGAATTGTCAGTTGGAAGTTCACGGTAGCCGATAACTTCTAACTCAAGGCGTTGTGCATTGCGTTCTAGAATGTCACGGCACTGTGCACGTTTGTATTCATCTTTAGGGAAAAGTACAACACCAACACCATATTTTTCAAAAGATGGCAGTTTAATTCCAAGCTTTACGGCTTCTTCTAGTAAGAATTCGTGCGGCTTCTGTAGCAGGATACCTGCACCATCACCAGAACACGGATCGCAGCCTTGGCCGCCACGGTGTTCCATACGTGCAAGCATATCGAGTGCTTGAGTTACTACATCATGAGATTTGCGATTCTTTAGATGCGCAACAAAACCGATACCACAAGCGTCATGCTCCAATTCAGGAGTATACAGACCCTGTGAGTTCTGCTCTTGATCTACCATAGATACATCCTTCCAGTTAAATCTAGGCGCAACTTATTTGTATTAAGTTAGCCTTGTCCTTTTATATTTATGGGTCTAAACCTGCCTATGCTGGCGGTTTGAATCCTTTCCGTATCTCGCAGGAAAAGTATTGCGAGAAAAACAATCCTTAGTGATATCCGTTTATTTTTAGCCACAAACTAGTGGTTTATATAGGTGGGATATGGGTATCACCGACTTATTGGCAAGTTTTAGATGTAAGTAAATACTCAAAAATAGCCAATATGTGTAAGTATCCTACAATTTTGTCTAGGCGAATTGCAATGAAAGTTGGTCCATGTAGACCATTTTTTTCGTTTTATTTTGAATTTAATGTCTAACAAATGTGCAACATTAGGCAAATAGAGCCGATTTTTTGCATGTTTATTGATATTTGATAGGTTGCTCGCAAAAAGCCTTGCGTAAACTAATTGGTCGAATTTTGCAGGGATGTAATTTTTTTTCAGAAAAAGACTGAGATTCATTTTTATTTACTTGAGCACTTTGAAAATATGCAATTACACGAGTTGGTTAATACTATCGGCCAAGACCTTCAACGTCGTTATGGCGAAAAGGTTCACAAGCTGACACTTCATGGTGGTTTTAGCTGCCCAAATCGAGACGGCACAATCGGTCGCGGTGGTTGCACTTTTTGCAATGTGGCGTCTTTTTCCGACGAACAAACTCAGATTCAAAGTATTGCCGATCAATTAAAAGACCGTGCGGGTGAGATTGCCCGTGCTAAGAAGTATCTTGCTTACTTTCAGGCATACACCAGCACTTATGCTGAAGTGCAGGTGCTCAAGAACATGTACGAAGAAGCCCTTAAAGCTCCGGGTGCCAATATTGTTGGCCTTTGCGTTGGTACAAGACCTGATTGCGTGCCTGATTCTGTATTGGAACTGCTGGCGGGTTACGTGAAACAAGGCTATGAGATTTGGCTAGAGCTCGGACTACAAACGGCCAATGATAAAACCCTCAAGCGAATTAACCGTGGCCACGATTTCGCGGTGTATGAAACGATCACTCGGCGTGCTCGTGCTTTGGGGATCAATATATGTACTCACCTTATTGTTGGCCTGCCCAAAGAAACCAAAGCGGATAACCTTGAAACTTTAGATAAGGTATTAGCCGTTGGCACCGACGGTATTAAGCTGCACGGGCTCCATATAGTAGAGGGCAGTACCATGGCTAAGGCGTGGAAGGCCGGAAAGCTAGAAGCACCAAGCCTTGAGGAGTACATTGATATCGCGACTGAGGTGATTCAACGCACTCCAGCAAACGTGGTTTATCACCGAGTATCTTCTGCGGCGAGACGCCCGACGTTACTCTCTCCTTTGTGGTGTGAGAACCGTTGGTTAGCGATGACTGAGATTGGCCGTTCGCTTGATAAAACTGGCGCACAAGGCATCAAAACTGGCTCTGCATTCGAGTACACACTGCCCGTTTTAAACGCAGTCAATTGATAGAAAATGGTGACTGTCGGTAACAGCAGATAAAACCAACAAATAGTGGTAACATTTCCCTCACAGATTTTATGGTATAGATTGAGAGTAAATGGAACTGGTAATGACTTGGTTGTGGGACAGGGCGTATGGCTACGGTATTTATATCGTTGTTGTATTGCTGATTGCTCTCATCTGCTGGCATCTTTATTCACGTTATCAGTCGCATCTTGAAAAACTTCTACTCGCTACTCCATCGCCACTCTACTTTGTTGATGTTCGAAGTGGAGAGATCTTATATGCCAATCGCCAAGCTATGCAGCTGCTTGGTATTCGCCAAATTGGCGTTAACTTTCGATTTCCTACCGTTGAAAGCGAGAATAGCTTTCGTCATTACTTAACCAATCACATCAACTCTCGATCATTTGAGCAGGTCTCCCTGTGGGCGCTGTCTGAATTTGAGTCCTTTAAGATCAATTTGGTTGGTCGCAGGATCCGTTTTAGAAGTAAGAAAGCGTGGATGATTCACGCATCACCGTATAAAAATACAGATGAAGAGGTGTCCCAAGAAGTTCGTGAGCTTAATGTCGCGCGCACCGCTTTGGATTCTTTATCTGAGCTGATCTATGTAAAAGATCAAAAGGGTGAGTTGGTGACGAGTAATCGCTCATTTAAAAAGTTTTGGCATGGACGCTCTGAAGAGGGCACTTTGAGTGTTTCTGGTGGGGCTTTAAAAGGTCGAGTCAGTGAACGTTCGTGGACAACGGATCAAGACGGTAAGGGTTGTTTGCTTGAAACTTACCAAAGTGTCTTGCTCTCGCAAGATGGATCAACCATAGGTACGCTCTCAATTAGCCATGATGTGACCGATTGGCACGACATGCAGCAAAAGCTGCGCGGCGAAATGGAAAAGCGAAAAGATACTGAAGTCGCGCTTGCCCAACGTGACACCATCCTCCAAAACATCTTGGAAGCGAGCCCTGACTCGATTGGTATCTTCAACGAAAATATGGTTTACCAAGCATGTAATAAGCCATTTGTGGCTGCGCTGGGTATCTCTGAAGTGAGTGATTTGGTCGGTAAGCGCCTGCAAGATGTGGTGCCTAATAGTATGTATATGCGTATTTCAGACACCGATCACCAAGTGCTTCATCAAGGTAAGTCATTACGCTATATCGATAAGGTTGTCTCTAGTGATGGCGAATACACTTGGTATGATGTGGTGAAATCACCGTTTAGGGATCTGGCATCAAGCACTAATGGTGTGTTGATCATGGCGCGTGATATTACAGAACGTTACCTTGCGGAGCAGAAACTTGAAGAAGCCAACCTTGAGCTTGAGCGTCTTAGCTTTATGGACAGCCTGACTCAGGTTTCCAACCGCCGTCGTTTTGATGAACAGCTTTCGACGCTGTGGCATTATCATGTGCGTGAGAAATTACCACTGACGATTATGTTGTGTGACATCGATTTCTTTAAAGGTTACAACGATTTTTACGGACATCAACAAGGTGATGATGCTCTGATCCAAGTCTCTCAGGCATTTAAGCAGGTGCTGAACCGTTCATCGGATTGTGTGGCTCGTTACGGTGGTGAAGAGTTCGGCTTTATTCTACCGAATACCACGGCTGAGGGTGCTCAGCTGGTGGCACAGCGTATCCATGATGGGATCCTTAAATTGGAACTGGCGCATGAGAAATCGAATGTCTCTGAATTCATCACGGTGAGTATTGGTATTATCTCTTACATTCCGACACCTGATGATGAAATGGATTCGGCGGTTGCCTTGGCTGACAGTGCGTTGTATCAAGCTAAATCCGACGGTCGAAACCGTTCGATGGTGCATCCTTCCTCAATTCGATAAGCACATTTATCTCTTGCTGCCCCTCTATTTATCCCACTTATCTGTTTTAAACAATATAACTGTAGCTCTCTTGCTGCGTGTGATGTAGCTAGCTTACCTCCTCTCTTTAAACAGGGTAGAATATTGCTAGTCTTATCGCATGGAGCGTTAAATGAAACCCATGAAAAATCTCGCTCAGTATTACGTGGATCTACTCGTAAAACTGGGGATTGTCCGCTTTTCTATCTTACTCGCCTTAGCGCTTGTAGCCCTCGCAGTTGTTGTGCAAGTGGGTATTACCCTCGCACTCAAAGGTAATGTTGATGATATCGACATTGTCCGTTCGGTTTTCTTCGGTTTAGTGATCACGCCTTGGGCGGTTTATTTCCTATCAGTGGTCGTAGACCAGCTGGAAGAGTCTCGTCAAAGGTTGGCGAAATTGGTCTCTAAGCTTGGTGACATGCGAGAGCGAGATCAAGAGCTCAACAATAAACTGCAACTCAATATCGAGAAGCTTAATCAAGAAATTGAAGAGCGTGAAAAAGCGGAAGAAGCGCGTGCAGAAGCAATGCACGATCTCGAAAATGAGGTGTTCCAGCGTGAGCGAACTCAGCTTGAACTCGCAGAGCGTACGGCACTGCTACGCTCGTTTATCGATGCCTCTCCTGATCTTATTTACTATCGTAATGAAGATGGTGTGTTCTCTGGTTGTAACCGTGCAGTTGAAGAGCTTACTGGCAAGACAGAAAAAGATCTCGTTGGCTTAACGCCTTGGGATGTTTATAGCAAAGAGATCGCTCAACAAGTTGTTGAAACCGATAAGAAGGTATTTGCTGACAACCAAGCACTGACTTATGACCAATGGTTGGAATACCCTGATGGTCGTAAGAGCTACTTCGAACTGCGTAAGGTGCCTTTCTACAGTAAAGAAGGTCGTCACTTGGGCTTGGTCGGTTTTGGTCGTGATATTACCGAGCGTAAAGAGCACCAAGAGTCACTGGAGAAAGCCAGTCGCGATAAGACCACCTTTATTTCAACCATTAGCCACGAGTTAAGAACGCCGCTCAATGGCATCATCGGCTTAAGTCGTATGTTGTTGGATAGCCAACTGACGACCGAGCAGCGCAAGCAGATGCAAACCATCAAGGTGAGCGCGGTGACATTGGGTAATATCTTTAACGATATTATCGATATGGATAAATTTGATCGTCGTAAACTTGAGCTATTCCCAACTCCGCTCAACTTTGAAGATTTCGTTGTCGAGATTGAGAGTATTTCTGCGTTAATGGCAGAGCAAAAAGGGCTAAGGTTTGATCTTGAAAGGTTATCGGATCTTCCTGCTGCGGTCGAAGTGGATGGTACTCGTCTTAGACAGGTGTTGTGGAACCTTGTTAGTAATGCCATGAAGTTCACCAAGGATGGTGGTGTCGTGATGACAGTCAGCGCTGAAATTGATGGCGACTTTGCCAACATCACCATGGAAGTAGAAGACACCGGGATTGGTATTCCTGAAAGTGAAATCGAGAAGATCTTCGCGATGTACTACCAGGTGAAGTCGGGCACAGACAATCTACACGCTGTCGGTACTGGTATTGGTCTTGCCGTGTCTCAACAGTTGATCAATATGATGGATGGTCACATTGAAGTCACCAGTGAAGAGGGCTTTGGTAGTACCTTTACGGTTTCGATTCGAGTGCCTGTTAATCACGATACTCAGGCTCTGATCAAAACGCCAAGAAAGCAGTCCAATCTTAAGATCTTCATGGTCGAAGATATTGAGCTTAATATCACAGTAGCTCGCTCTCTACTTGAAAGCCTTGGTCATGAAGTGACAGTCGTAATGACGGGTAAAGAGGCGCAAATCGTTTTCAACCCGAAAGATTATGACTTGGTCTTACTGGATATCCAGTTACCAGATATGACGGGCTTCGATATTGCTCAATACTACCGCGAGAAATACAGCAAGCTGCCGCCTTTGGTGGCATTAACCGCAAACGTATTAAACAACAAGCAAGAATACTTCCAGAAAGGCATGGATGAAGCGATCAGTAAACCACTGTCGGTTCGTGCAATCCAGGATGTCATCAGCGATCTTATCGAGGATGCGCCAGAGGCTATTGAGAAAGCTAAGGGTATTGATACAGCCAAGGGGATTGATACTGCAAAGAATGTTGAAAAAGTAACCGGTATTGAGAAAGTAACCGGTGCTGAGAAAGTAGTAGGTGTTAAAAAAGTAACAGCGAGTAAGCCTGCTCTTTCAACGATTGATACCACTTTGCTTGATATTGATATGCTAGAGTCTTATGTTGACATTGTCGGGTCCAAACCGGTTTTGGACAGCATCGTGATGTTTGAAGATATGATGCCGGAATATATGGAAATATTGAATTCCAACATGGTGGCGAAAGATCAAGACAGCATCGTTTCTGAAGCGCATAAGATTAAAGGTGCGGCAGGTTCAATTGGCCTGAAGCGCATACAGCAAGTTGCTCAGAAAGCTCAATCTCCAGATATGCCTGCGTGGTGGGAGAACATTTCAGATTGGGTTGATGAAATAAATAACGAATACCAGAATGACATTGAAGTCTTAAAGAGTTGGTTAAATCAAAGGTAGAAGAATAATGAAAAAATTAGCATTCGCCGCATGTGTCGTGGCATTAGCGGGTTGTTCTGCACCACAAGTAGAATGGCAGCAAGATAACCAAGTCGAAATATCTGCAGCGACAGTCACAATGAAAAGCAACCTGTGGCACAACAAGATGCCTACGATTGGAGAGGCTCAAGATAAGACTCTGCACGGTTCTATCTACCTAGAGTCTGACTCACAACTACCAGCAACGCTTGCGGTTGAGAGTGTGACGGTTAAACAGGGTGCGGATACCTTGTTGGTAACAGCTGACGATCTTGATTTAAGAACACACAGTGAAACTCAGTGGGAAGTCGCTTTTGTATGGCAGCTAGAGATCGACAGTGACAAGCCTGTTGATGTTGCGATTGAACTCAAAGACGGCGAAACCGTGAAGTGGCTCGTCGAGAAAGACGTTAAGGTTGATACGGTTTACTAAAATCTTAGCGATCAATGAACAATAAAAAAGGGAGAATGCGTTGGCATTCTCCCTTTTTAATCACTATTGATTACGCTTCGACTGTTATAAGTACTAACGGTTTAGAAGTGCTATCGGTTTAGAACAGCTAACCGACGACAAGAACTAAACGGCCAGAAGCGCGAATCGAATTAGTCTTCTAGGTCACCACAAAAGCGGTAGCCTTCACCGTGAATCGTTGCGATGATTTCTGGCGTACCAGAAACAGACTCAAAGTGTTTACGAATACGACGGATTGTTACGTCTACAGTACGATCGTGTGGCTTAAGCTCACGGCCAGTCATCTTCTTAAGAAGGTCTGCACGTGTTTGGATCTTACCTGGGTTCTCACAGAAGTGAAGTAGAGCACGGAACTCTGAACGAGGTAGCTTGTAGCCTTCGCCATCTGGGCTAACCAGAGAGCGACTGTTGATGTCTAGTACCCAACCATTGAACTCGTACTTCTCAACGCTACGCTTTTCTTCTTGAACAGAGCTTGTGCTCATTGAACGGTTAAGAAGGTTGCGTGCACGGATAGTCAGTTCACGAGGGTTGAAAGGCTTAGTGATGTAGTCATCAGCGCCGATCTCTAGGCCAAGGATCTTATCAACTTCATTATCACGACCCGTTAAGAACATAAGCGCTACATTTGCTTGCTCACGTAGTTCACGCGCAAGTAGTAGGCCATTCTTACCAGGAAGGTTGATGTCCATAATTACAAGGTTAACTTGGTTGTCAGATAGCACTTGGTGCATCTCTTCACCGTCGCTAGCCTCAAAAACAGCATATCCCTCTGCTTCAAAAATACTCTTTAGAGTGTTACGAGTTACTTGCTCATCTTCAACGATAAGAATCTGCGGGGTTTGCATTTGGCGGTACCTAAATTTGTGACGAAACTGTGCTAATAGAATAAATTCTAGGCAAAAACATAACATACAGGTAATGTATTTTTGATGATAACTTAAAGTTTTCAAAAAAACACTTACTTCCAGCTATCTGCCTTCCTTGAAGTATTGCCCAATAACGTAGATCCAGTACGCCTTTCAATCATTCTGTTAGTGATTGCAGTGGATTCTATAATGTTAACAGCATGCTAACAACGCGAGAATGTTAATTCCATTCACTTTGTTGATTTACATCAATTGCCGTATCGCAACAAACTTTAATAGTATGGCTACAACTTAACCAATGTTATGGTGATTATTTAGCAGCAAAACTAGAATGATTATTCGAGATAGTTCTCACATCTCGCTTGCTAAAGACCAGATTTTGAACCAAGGAAGCTGAAAGCTGTCCTTAGAGTCTAGTAGATAAATATGCGCAATCAACTCTAATTCAATATTAAATTGAGCATAGAACAATGAAAACAAAGGATTAATTCTAACAACATATAAAAGCATAGAGGCACACCCGCATTAGACGGCAACGCCTTACTCACGGAGGATATATGCACGATATAACACCTGATTTGTGTGACGAGTTTGAAAGCAAAGTCACCCAACTGAACATGCCATTGCAGAACTTCGGTCAACGTGGCGCGTTCTGGGGAAAAATTGTAACAGTTCGTTGTTATCACGATAATTCCAAGGTTCGCGAGGTTTTAGAGACTGACGGCAGTGGCAAAGTGCTCGTTGTAGACGGTAATGGCTCGTGTCAGAAAGCACTGCTTGGTGATCAATTGGCGATTCTAGCTATAGAAAACGGTTGGGAAGGCGTCATTGTGAATGGTGCGGTTCGAGATGTGGCGATGATGGCGCAAATGGATCTTGGTATTCAAGCGCTTGGGGCATCTCCATTTAAAACTGAGAAGCACGGTGTTGGGCAAGTTAATGTCACGCTCACGATACACAATCAACTGATTCAGCCTGGTGACTATATATATGCTGATTGGAATGGTGTGTTAATTTCAACGGAATTGTTGATTGAATCTTAACGGGCTTATCAATCAAGAAGTAAGATAGATTAGAAACGAAATCCTAATCCCACTTCAACACCTTGCTGCCACTCTTCATAATCAAGGGTGGCATGCAAATCTAGATTGTCGGTCAGTTGTACTCGGCTTGAAACCTCAGCGGCGACTGACTTTTCACTGTCCTCGGTTTCATCTTTATAAGTGTGCAGAGAACTGTTGAAAGAGACTCTCTCTGAGAATTGATAGCTGACACCACTCAAGAATCCACTCTCATATTTTAGTGAATCACTATTAATACGTGTACCGACATAAAGATCTACATCGGCAAACAGACTGTAAGAATAGCCACTATCGACTTTCCAAGTGTCAAAGCTTTCACTTGATGCATTTTGTGTGGAGATAAAAAACTTATGGGCAGAACGATCGATTTGACTGGGTAGCAAAGGCAAATTGTTTAACAGAGGTAGGCTGTTCGCTGAACAAACAACAGGCATAGCAAAGGCTAAAAGAATAAGTAATCTCTTCACTTCCCACTCCTGATGTCATTATTATTGTTCTTCGAACGTTATCGTTCAATTAAAGCACAAGATCTGTACGTTCGCTGCACAATCGATATAGCATTTTGTTATGGCTATATATGCAATGGGTTAACTTTGTTGTTCTGATATCAAACCCAACCTTTGGATTGTAGGCTTATAGCCGCCGTTTTATCCCTGAAATGGCGGTTTGCTCTGAAAAATGGTGTGAATGTAAAAAAAACGCAACTTTTCATTGACGTGTAGTAGTAAAAATTGATACACGTAGAGTAAAGCACAAGCAGAGAATTTGATATGCAGCACGTAAGCCACCTAGTAATGACCACCACCATTATTATTACCGACATTCACATTGTTGGGGCAGGCTGCTAAGTAACGGATTTTAAAAAAAAGGCCTGTATCCAACAAGATACAGGCCTTTTTTTGTACCATTTTTATGACTTATGGAGAAAGGGATGCGCGTTTTAAAGTTTGGAGGTTCATCATTAGCTGATGCAGATCGTTTTTTACGAGCAGCAGATATCATCGCTAATAATGCCCAGCAAGAAGAGCTAGCCGTTGTACTATCGGCTCCAGGAAAAACAACCAATAAGCTGGTTGCTGTTATTGAAGCAGCACTAAAAAATGGTGAAGCAGAAGTACAGATCACCGAGATCGAATCATCATTCGCAGCATTGTTTACAGAGATTCAAGCGGTATTGCCGTCAGTCGATGGCTCTGCATTTCAAGAGCAGGTCGATACCTCTCTTGCTCAACTTAAGCAGTTCGTGAATGGTATTAACTTACTGGGTATGTGCCCAAATCACGTAAATGCTCGCATCATCAGTAAAGGTGAGCGAATTTCAATCCAGTTGATGAAAGCGGTACTTGAAGCGAAAGGCCAGCCAGCAAGCCTGATTGACCCAGTTCAATACCTATACGCTAAAGGTGACCACCTTGAAGCGATGGTCGATGTGGATGTTTCAACTCAGAACTTCCGTCAATCACCGCTTCCACAAGGTCACGTGAACATCATGCCGGGCTTTACGGCTGGTAATGAAAAAGGTGAGCTAGTAACGCTTGGTCGCAATGGCTCTGATTATTCAGCAGCGGTTCTAGCGGCATGTCTACGCGCTGATTGTTGTGAGATCTGGACAGATGTCGATGGTGTTTACAACTGTGACCCGCGTTTAGTGGATGATGCTCGTCTTCTTAAATCACTAAGCTATCAAGAAGCGATGGAGCTTTCTTACTTCGGCGCTTCGGTTCTACATCCGAAGACTATCGCTCCTATCGCGCAATTCCATATTCCTTGCCTAATCAAAAACAGCTTCAACCCACAGGGTGCAGGTACTTTGATCGGCCAAGACACTGGCGAAGATAACCTAGCAATCAAAGGCATCACTACGCTAAGTGACCTAACGATGGTTAACGTATCAGGCCCAGGTATGAAGGGCATGGTTGGTATGGCGAGTCGTGTATTCGGCGCGATGTCTTCTGCCGGCGTTTCTATCGTCCTTATTACTCAATCTTCTTCAGAGTACAGCATCAGCTTCTGTATTGAATCTGCTGATAAAGTGAAAGCGAAGCAAGTGCTATCAGATGCGTTTGAACTTGAGCTGAAAGATGGCCTATTAGAGCCTGTTGAGTTCATGGACGATGTCGCGATTGTTACGCTAGTGGGTGACGGTATGCGCACTTCACGTGGCGTGGCGTCTCAATTCTTCTCTTCTTTAGCTGAAGTGAACGTCAACATCGTTGCTATTGCGCAAGGTTCTTCTGAGCGTGCGATCTCTGCGGTTATTCCTGAAGACAAAATCTCTGAAGCGATCAAGGCGTGTCACGAGAACCTATTTAACTCTAAGCACTTCCTTGACGTATTCGTTGTTGGTGTTGGTGGTGTTGGTGGTGAGCTTGTTGACCAGATCCAACGTCAACAAGGCAAACTGGCTGAAAAAGGCATCGTGATTCGCGTATGTGGTTTAGCAAACAGCAAAGGCTTGTTGCTAGATAGCGATGGTCTACCGCTAGAGCAGTGGCGTGATCGCATGTCGAGCGCGACAGAAGAGTTTAGCTTAGCGCGCTTAAATGCACTTGTTCAACGTAACCACATTATCAATCCAGTCTTGGTTGATTGTACGTCTAGCGAAGGCATTGCGGCGCAATACGCTGATTTCCTAGCGGCTGGTTTTCACGTGGTAACACCAAATAAGAAAGCAAATACAGCGAGCATGGCTTACTACCATCAACTTCGTGAAGTTGCACGTAACTCACGTCGTAAGTTGATGTACGAGACAACAGTAGGCGCAGGTCTACCGGTCATCGAAAACCTACAGAACCTAATCTCTGCGGGTGATGAACTTGAGAAATTCAACGGCATTCTTTCTGGTTCACTGTCTTACATCTTCGGTAAGCTTGATGAAGGTATGACACTCAGTCAAGCAACTAATATTGCTAAAGATAACGGCTTCACTGAGCCGGATCCTCGTGATGATCTGTCTGGTATGGACGTGGCGCGTAAGCTGCTTATTCTTGCTCGTGAAGCGGGTATGGCACTTGAGCTTGAAGATGTTGAAGTTGACCAAGCATTGCCACCGGGTTTTGATGATTCAGGCACGGTTGAAGAGTTTATGGCTCGCTTGCCAGAAGCGGATGCTTATTTCCAAGAACAGTCAGCGATCGCAGCAAAAGAAGGCAAAGTACTTCGTTATGTTGGTGAAATCGCCGATGGTAAGTGTAAAGTTCGTATCGCAGCTGTTGATGGCGACGACCCAATGTTCAAGATTAAAGATGGCGAGAACGCATTAGCATTCTACAGCCGTTACTACCAACCGATCCCTCTAGTATTGCGTGGTTACGGTGCGGGTACTGAAGTTACAGCAGCAGGCGTATTCTCTGATGTGATGCGCACTCTTGGTTGGAAATTAGGAGTTTAGGAATGAGTTCAAGTGATATGGATGTTGTTGTTTATGCGCCTGCATCAATCGGCAATGTCAGTGTAGGGTTTGATGTGCTGGGGGCCGCTGTGTCTCCAGTGGATGGCACGCTGCTCGGTGACCGAGTAATGGTTAAAGCAGGTGATGAATCATTCTCACTAAAAACAGCAGGCAGTTTTGTTTCTAAGCTGCCAACTGAAACCAAAGAAAACATTGTCTACGACTGCTGGGTTGTGTTCTCTAGAGAGCTTGATAAAAAAGGCGTTGCGGTTAAGCCTTTGGAAATGACACTAGAAAAGAACATGCCTATTGGTTCTGGTTTAGGTTCAAGTGCCTGTTCAATTGTCGCGGCACTGGATGCTTTAAACCGTTTTCATGGTCAGCCCCTGAATGAAACTGAACTGCTTGCTCTGATGGGCGAAATGGAAGGTAAAATTTCAGGCGGTATCCACTACGATAACGTTGCACCCTGTTACCTTGGTGGTGTGCAATTAATGCTGGAAGAGCTAGGTATTATTAGTCAAGAAGTACCGTGTTTTGATGACTGGTACTGGGTAATGGCGTATCCGGGCATTAAGGTTTCAACGGCAGAAGCTCGCGAGATTCTACCTTCTCAATATCGTCGCCAGGATGTCATTGCTCATGGTCGCCATTTAGCGGGTTTCATCCATGCTTGCCACTCTGGTCAGCCGGAGCTAGCGGCTAAGATGATCAAAGACGTGATTGCTGAACCATATCGTGAGAAACTGCTTCCAGGGTTTGCTGATGCGCGTAAATACGCAACCTCAGCTGGAGCCCTTGCTACTGGGATCTCCGGTAGTGGCCCAACTCTATTTAGCATTTGCAAAGAACAAGATGTCGCCGAGCGTGTTGCACGCTGGTTAGAACAAAATTACGTACAAAACGAAGAAGGATTCGTCCACGTTTGTCGCTTAGATAAGCAAGGTTCGATCGTTACAGGAAGTGAGTTATGAAGCTGTACAACATCAAAGAAAATGACGAGCAAGTCTCTTTTGGCCAAGCCGTTCGTCAAGGTCTAGGCCGCAATCAAGGTCTATTTTTCCCATCTGAACTGCCAAAGTTTGATGACATCGATGCGCTACTAGCAGAGGACTTTGTCCCTCGTAGTTCAAAGATTCTCTCGGCTTTAATCGGCGATGAGTTACCAAAAGAACAGGTTGCTCAATTGGTGGATGCGGCGTTCCAGTTCCCTGCACCGATCAAGCAAGTAAAAGATGGAGTTTACGCACTTGAGCTTTTCCACGGCCCAACACTCGCGTTTAAAGATTTTGGTGGCCGCTTTATGGCTCAATCTTTAGCGGCTGTTTCAGATGGTGGTCAAATCACTATTTTAACGGCAACATCAGGTGATACTGGTGCGGCGGTTGCGCACGCTTTCTACGGTATGGAAGACATTAATGTTGTGATCCTTTACCCGAAAGGCAAGATCAGCCCACTGCAAGAGAAGCTGTTTTGTACGCTAGGTAAGAACATCCATACTGTGGCGATCGATGGCGACTTTGATGCGTGTCAGGCGCTAGTGAAAGATGCATTTGACGATGCTGAGCTGCGTAAAGAGATCGGTCTTAACTCGGCAAACTCTATCAACATCAGCCGTTTGATGGCTCAGATCTGTTACTACTTTGAAGCGGCTTCTCAGCTGACTAAAGAGCAACGTGAAAACCTTGTTATCTCAGTACCAAGTGGTAACTTTGGTAACCTTACAGCAGGTCTACTTGCTAAAGCACTAGGCTTACCTGTGAAGCGTTTCATTGCTGCAACCAACGAAAATGACACGGTTCCTCGTTACCTAGAAACAGGCCAATGGGATCCAAAGCCAACGGTAGCAACAACATCAAACGCGATGGACGTGAGCCAACCAAACAACTGGCCTCGTATCGAAGAGCTTTGCCAACTGAAAGGTTGGGGCTTAGATACACTAGGCAAAGGTAAGGTATCTGATGAGCAGAGTGCTGAGTCAGTACGTGACCTAAAAGCACAGGGTTACCTATGTGAACCACATGGTGCGATTGCTTACCGTCTACTGGAAGAGCAACTGCAAGAGAACGAAACTGGTCTGTTCTTGTGTACTGCACACCCAGCGAAATTCAAAGAAGTGGTTGATGATATTTTAGGTACGGATATTGAACTGCCAGGCCCGCTAGCAAAACACGCGGCGATGGAGTTGTTATCTGAAGATCTTGATAATGATTTTGAAGCGCTAAAAGTAGTGCTTCGTCGAGTTCAACCGTAACGTACATCTGTATTGTTGAACAAATAAAAACGGCGCTCAATGAGCGCCGTTTTTGTATTCTAGTTCAAGCTCTAAAAATTATAGAGACTCAGTGAACGTACGTGCGATAACGTCACGTTGTTGTTCAGTCGTTAGAGAGTTGAAACGTACAGCGTAACCCGATACACGGATAGTTAGCTGTGGGTAGTTCTCTGGGTTAGCAACTGCATCTTCTAACGTTTCACGCTTAAGAACGTTAACGTTTAGGTGTTGACCGCCTTCGATGCGTGGTGCTGCTTCGATTGCAACTTCACGGCTTTCGTAGTCGCCTAGGTCTGCAGCTGAGATAACTTGGTCAGCTTCGAAACCTGCAGTAGCAACAACACAACGAGCTTCATTCTTTTCGTTGTCTAGTAGCCAGATTGAGTTTAGTAGGTCATCGTTTGCTGCTTTAGTAATTTGAATACCTTGGATCATAACTATCTCCTAGTCCACTGAATGTGGTTTGATTATGGTGTTAACTTTCGATTTTTGTTGAGCTGGGTAATATATACCTAATATCTGTAAGGTTAACATTGATTTAAGTCAAAAAACAACCAAAAACCATATTTTTAAAAAGGTGATTATATTGAGATAAATCAATAAAACCTTTGAAAACAAAGTAATTACAAAATATTTTAAAGTATAAAAAATATTTAACAGTCTTATTTGTTGTAAGTTTACTACATTTGTTGTGTTTTTATTGAACTACAAACGATACGACCCTTTATTTATTAAGCATCCTGAAAGTGTAAAGTGATTTAATGACAAACAATAATTCATCCTCAAAACCTCAAAACAATATTAAGTTTATTGGTGCTCATGTGTCTGCTGCTGGTGGTGTTGATCAGGCGCCAATGCGCGCAAGAGAGATCGGTGCCAATGCTTTTGCGCTGTTTACCAAAAACCAAAGACAGTGGGCAGCAAAGCCGCTGGAAGCGAAAACCATTAGTGCGTTTAAAGCCAACTGTAAGATGTTGGGCTTTAGTGCTGAGAATATTCTGCCTCATGACTCCTACCTTATTAACCTAGGAGCACCAGAAGAAGAGAAGCTAGAGAAATCACGTGCGGCTTTTATTGATGAAATGGAGCGTTGTAACCAACTAGGACTCACGCTTTTGAATTTTCATCCTGGGAGTCATTTGAAGAAAATCTCAGAAAGCGAATGTTTGGCCAAGATCGCTGAGTCGATCAACTTGGCTCACCAAGCGGTGCCTGATGTAATTGCAGTGATTGAGAATACCTCAGGGCAGGGGACTAATCTGGGTTGGAGATTTGAGCACCTAGCAGAGATCATCGACCAAGTAGAAGATAAGTCGCGTGTCGGTGTGTGTTTAGATACTTGCCATACGTTTACGGCCGGTTATGACTTACGAACAAAAGAAGCGTGTGAGCAGACTTTTGCTGAGTTCGAGCGCATTGTGGGTATGCACTATCTAAGAGCAATGCACATCAATGATTCAAAAGCTGAGTTTGCGAGCCGAGTCGATCGACATCATTCTTTAGGAAAAGGCGAGATTGGCTGGGATTGTTTTGAGTATATTGCCTCGGATTCTCGCTTTAATGGTATTCCTCTTATCTTGGAAACCATTGATTCGACGATCTGGAAAGAGGAAATTCAACAACTTAGAATGTTCCATCGCTCAGCAACGGCAGTGAGCGAAGAAGCGTAATAATAGAGGGGGAAATTTATTTCCGTCTATTTCTAAAAATTGGCACCTTTCTTTCATAGTACTAAAGTGAATATGTAGTTCACGATGTCTTACAGGAGGTGCCTTTATGTATTCAATCACCCAAACTTCAACTTCAACTTCAACTTCAATTTCAACTGTTGCTGTCGCCAGCCGTTTACCGACACCAAACCGTCACGTGCATAGCCATGGCCACCATCGTACACAGCAAAAAAGTGGTTAATCGAGATAAACACAACTTGAACTGATTATTATGATTCATCAACAAGTGAACCCTACACATCATGTTTATTGATAGCTGTATGAGGTATAACTAGAGCCTTATTTAGGACAGTTAGCCGATACAGCTATTTTTTTGTCTGGTGAAAGCCCCTAGAAACCTTGATGATTGGGAAGTAAAACGATGAGCGCACCAAAGAGTTGGGAATCCATTATTAATGATGAACGTGACAAAGAGTACTTTCAGAGTGTTCTCGCTTTTGTCGAACAGCAACGTAATAGTGGGAAAACCATCTACCCTCCTCAAGAGCAAGTGTTCAGTGCTTTCGATATGACGCCTTTTGAGTCTGTACGCGTGGTTATCCTTGGGCAAGACCCTTATCACGGTGCCAACCAAGCTCACGGCTTAGCATTCTCTGTGCTGCCTGGCGTTAAAATTCCACCGTCTCTACGTAATATGTACAAAGAACTCGCACAAGATATAGACGGCTTTGAGATCCCTAGTCATGGTTACCTCGATACTTGGGCATCTCAAGGGGTATTAATGTTGAATACGGTACTAACCGTAGAAGAGGCAAAAGCACACTCACATGCTAAGTGTGGTTGGGAAACCTTTACCGATGCTATCATTGCTGAGCTAAATCAGCGTTCTGAGCCGATCATTTTCTTACTGTGGGGCGCGCATGCCCAGAAGAAAGGCCAAGCCATTGATGCAGACAAACATCATGTGTTGGTTGCACCTCATCCATCACCATTATCAGCGCGCCGTGGTTTCTTCGGTTGTCAGCATTTTTCAACAACCAATAAGCTGCTTTCTTCTATGGATCAACAACCTATAGATTGGCGATTATCAACAGAGTTGTAGGTTGGTGGTTTTCTGAGCAGGGTCAAATCATAAATGAGCATCTTCGTATACACTTATAAATAGTAGGTGTAATGGAGTGCAATACTATGATGATTGAAAGGATTAGACGAGAGCATGGCTATATGGCTCGTTTGCTCGCGATACTCAACAATAAGTTAGAGCATCTAAAACAAGAGCGAGAAATAAACTATAGCTTGATCGCAGAGGTGGTTCATTATCTCATGAACCATTCAGATAAGGTGCATCACCCGAAAGAAGACGTTATTTATCGTTACTACCTCAAGCAATTCGGCAGCGATCAAATGATTGAAGACTTGGAGCTGGAACATCAATTGCTTTCTGAGAAAACCGCGGACTTTTTAGGTGTGGTCGATATGATCCTCCAAGATGCGGTTGTTCCTCAGCAAGTCTTTATTGAGCAGCTTGAAGCCTTTGTTAAAGCTCAACGAAAGCACATGGAATATGAAGAGAAGCATGTGTTACCGATGATTGTGAAGGCATTCACGGTCAAAGATTGGCAAGAAGTAGAGTCTCAATGGCTTCAACCGGAAGACGACCCTGTCTTTGGAGAGACAATTGCCGATCAGTACCGCCAACTTGCGGCTCGTGTTCGACAGAATGAGCAAGAGTGCGTGTAGCCCGTTGTCGTATTGAAACGCTGCTATTATTAGGCGCTCTCTATTAAGACGCTCGCTTTCAAATTGTGCTCTAAATCGAAGAGTGGTTTCATACAATAAAAAAGGCACCTGTATAGGTGCCTTTTGCTATCTAATTTCTTGTCGTGCAGATTAAAGCTTTATATCATCAAGGCTAAAATCGAGACCGAGATTCATCTCTCTGAGCTCTTTCTCAAGCTGTCTACGATCGTTGATTGCCTCGATTTCTCGCCATTTACGCTTGAGTGGTTTAGAGCGAGTTTTTTGAGTTGCACGAGGCATTTCTAGTTCTGATAGTTCATCGAATTGAAAGCTATCCATAAGCCATATCTCCTTCCGTGGGAATCGTTCTTACGAACCATTAAATATCATATTTAGGTTCACAATAACCTTGATTTGTTTCTCATTTGTTTCAAATCTATGAAGGTTTTGTTCTGTTTTCTTATGCATGCTCACACATTGTGGGGATTTTTATGTACAAAAAACAAGCAAACAAACCTAAGTAAACGATTAAATTAGGGGTTATGGAATGTTAATTCATTGTGCGAATGGAATGGTATTTTTACTACACTGCATTTAAGTGCGTATTGCGCCGTGCGGTAGCGGGTTCTCATTGCCCTAGAAAAAAATACAGATCTTCACTATACCTTGTAAAACCTAGGCTGACGTCATCTTTATAGGATGTCGTTCTTGTTTTGGTGGTGCCTTGGTTGTTGTTGATATTATGTCCCGATAATGTGACTTTTATTGGGCTGTATTGTTGAAAATTGTGTTAACAAAAGGTGTGTTATTAGTGAAATGTCATTTTAATATAAATGTATTTGCATATTGATTTTTAGGCCATCTCGCTGCATTATCCGCCCGTCAAAAAATACACTGATACGTAAAATGGATGCATGAAGCGACATTTACAATCTAGATCGCAACAAATAAATATAAATCTAATGCCGACACAACTATTGACACTGGCATAGGTGATCTAGAGGAAGGCTCGGAAGCAAGATCGGTGCTTAAACTCAATTACGAGGTTCACGTGACAGACTTAATCAATTTGATGAACGATCTCCTTTGGGGATCTATCTTAGTTTACTTACTCGTTGGTGTGGGTATCTACTTCACTGTACGACTAGGCTTCATTCAATTCCGCCATTTCGGCCACATGTTCTCTGTTCTTAGAAACAGCCGTAAAGCAGACAGTGCTGGTATCTCTTCTTTCCAAGCTCTTTGTACTAGTCTTGCTGCTCGTGTAGGTACAGGTAACATGGCAGGTGTTGCTGTGGCACTAACCGCCGGTGGCCCTGGTGCTATCTTCTGGATGTGGCTAATCGCCATGCTAGGTATGGCAACATCATTTGCTGAAAGCACACTAGCACAGCTATACAAAACGCGTGATAACGACGGTAACTACCGTGGCGGCCCTGCATACTACATGGAGAAAGGCCTAGGTATGCGTTGGATGGGGGTTCTATTCTCTATCTTCCTAATCATCGCATTTGGTCTAGTATTCAACGCGGTTCAAGCGAACGCGATTGCAAGTGCAATGAACACGGCATTCGACTTTGAGCGTGGCTACGTTGGTGTTGGTATCGTAATTATCTCTGCATTCGTTATCTTCGGTGGTATCCGTAAGATTGCCCGCACTGCAGAAATCATTGTTCCAATCATGGCACTGGCTTACTTAGCTATCGCTATCTATGTAATGCTAATGAACATTGAGAAAGTGCCTGAAGTTCTGGCTCTTATCTTCAAGAGTGCATTCGGTCTGCAAGAAGCAGCAGCGGGTGGCCTAGGTTACGCGATCGCACAAGCGATGATTAACGGCATCAAACGTGGTTTGTTCTCGAACGAAGCGGGTATGGGTTCTGCGCCAAACGCAGCAGCTTCTGCTACGCCTTACCCACCACACCCAGCATCACAAGGTTATGTGCAAATGCTAGGCGTGTTCATGGACACAATTGTTATCTGTTCTGCAACAGTAGCAATCATCCTGATGTCTGGTGAGTATGTACCGCACGGTGAAGTAACGGGTATCGAACTAACGCAACGTGCACTAACGGCACAAGTAGGCGAATGGGGTGGCATCTTTGTCGCGGTAGCGATTTTCTTCTTCGCTTTCACTTCAATCATTGCAAACTACTCGTACGCTGAAACGAACCTTATCTTCCTTGAGCACAACAACAAGAAAGGCCTAGTGCTGTTCCGTATCGTTGTATTGGGTATGGTTATGTTCGGCTCTCTCGCGACACTGCCAACGGTATGGGCATTGGCTGACGTATCGATGGGTCTAATGGCGATTGTGAACTTGGTAGCGATCATCTTGCTATCGGGCATCGTGATTAAGCTAGCGAAAGACTACAACCGTCAATTAGACGCGGGTAAAGTACCCACGTTTGATGCGGATGATTTCCCAGAGCTTAAAGCTCAATTGGAAGATGGTATTTGGGTTAACAACAAGAAGAAGTAATCTTGTTGGAGTGATTCATCACTCATCCTAAAATCATTAGAAAGGCTAAGGTTTCGACCTTAGCCTTTTTCTTTGCCTGCGATTTCTATCTGTTTACAATTTCTATCTGCCTGCAGTTTTTCTTGGTGAGTGATTTTTGCTTTGTCTGCGACCTTTTCTTTGTAAACGATTCTTCTTTGCAAGCGATTCTTCTTTGTAAGCGACTTACAGCTAGATCTGTCTATCAAAGTAATAGGAAGAGTCATAAAGACAAGTTGATGTTTTTTCTATACTCTAGCTGCATCCAGTTAGATAACCGATTAGGGTAAAGTTATGTTAGTTGTCGTTTCTCCAGCCAAGACATTAGATTACGAATCACCATTAGCGACTGAGCGCTTCAGCCAGCCAGAGTTTGTTGAACACTCTGCAGAGCTTATTGAAGAGTGCCGCAAGCTGACACTTGCTGATGTTTCAGCTCTGATGAAAGTAAGCGATAAGATTGCTGGGCTGAACGTAGCGCGCTTTGAGCAATGGAGCGAAACCTTTACCCAAGACAACGCACGCCAAGCAATCCTAGCTTTTAAGGGCGATGTGTACACTGGCCTAGATGCTGAAACACTGTCGGACGATGATTTTGACTACGCACAGAATCACCTGCGTATGCTTTCTGGGTTATATGGCTTGCTTAAGCCGTTAGATCTGATGCAGCCTTACCGCCTAGAGATGGGCACACGCTTAGCTAATGAGCGTGGCACTAACTTGTACCAGTTCTGGGGCAATATCATCACTGATAAGCTGAATGAAGCGTTGAATGCTCAAGGCGATAATGTATTGATCAACCTTGCATCGAACGAATATTTTAAAGCGGTGAAGCCGAAGAGCCTTGATGGTCAAATCATCACGCCAGTTTTTAAAGACTGTAAGAATGGCCAATACAAGGTGATCAGTTTTTACGCGAAAAAAGCGCGTGGCATGATGGCTCGCTACATCATTGAGAACAAAATTGATTCCGTTGAAGCGCTGACCAAATTTGATACGGCGGGTTACTACTTCGTTGAAGAAGAGTCGAACGCGAAAGAGCTCGTCTTCAAGCGTGAAGAGCAAAACTAGTAGCTCTTGGTTAATTAGTCACTCTTGGTTAATGAGTTACTCTCGGTTTGAGTCGGTAATTAAAATTAGAGGCCTAGTCATTTAGCCTGATAACAAGCCAGACAATAATAAACCAGACAAAGAAAAGCCCCATGCAGAGAACTGCATGGGGCTTTTTATTGAATCATTGAAAGGCGGTTAGATTACTTGTTCTTAACGGCTTTCTTTTTCTTAGCGATTTTCTTTTTCTTAGCAATTTTTTGCTTCGCTACCGCTTTCTTGTCTTCTTTCTTCGGTTTCTTCTTCTTCGTTACCGCGGCTTTCTTATGCGTTGGGCGCATGCCTTCGATGAAGCGTTCTTTGATCGCATCTTCAGTGTAACGAGCCACACGTTCAATCATTAGCTGATCGTGCGCTTCAATGATAGAAACCGCGTTACCTTTCTTACCTGCACGAGCCGTACGGCCGATACGGTGAAGGTAGACATCTGCTGTACGCGGCATGTCGTAGTTAATAACGTGGCTCACATCTGGAAGATCGATACCACGAGCTGCGACGTCAGTTGCCAGCAGTACGTTGATAGAACCATCGCGGAAACGAGAAATCGCGTTGTTACGACGATCTTGAGGCATTTCACCTTGAATCCACACACATGGAATCTGTGCACTTTCTAGTTGAGCTCGTAGCTCACCTAGGCGATCACGCGTCTTCAAGAAGATGATGCTGCGTTCAGCTTGCTCTGTGATGATATGTTTTAGGATATTAAGCTTGTGCTTAGCTGAATCGGCGCGGTGATACCATTGAGTGATCTTCTTACGTTCACGCAGTGATGATTTAGCATCGATCTCTGCTGGGTTTTTAAGTAGATCTTCAGTGAAACCTTCAATGCCTTTACCTTCTAGTGTTGCTGAGAAAAGTAAAGTTTGTTTACGCCAGCGACACTCTGCAGACAGACGGTCAACAACAGGGCCAAAGCCCATGTCTAGCATACGGTCTGCTTCATCCAGAACTAACCATTCAATCGCACGACAGTCAAAACGCTCACCTTCAATGTATTCCATCAGACGACCAGGTGTTGCCACCACGATATCTTGGGTTGTACTTAAGATGTCAGCGTGCTCTTGGTACATCACACCGCCCGTGATCGTAAAGATGTTCAGGCTGGTGTATTTAGCAAGCTCACGTGCTTGTTCGGTGATCTGCATTGCTAGTTCACGCGTTGGCGTTAGGATAAGCATACGTGCAGGGCCAGATTTCTTACGTGGGAAATCCAGTAGGTATTGCAGTGCTGGCAATACAAATGATGCTGTTTTACCAGTACCTGTTGGCGCAGAAGCCAAAACGTCTCTTCCATCTAACGCTTGTGGGATTGCTTCAGCTTGTACCTGTGTTGGGCGTTCGTAGCCCATTTCGTCAATTGCTTTAAGCAGCTCTTGGTTTAGATCGAGTTCTGCAAAGGTTCTGATCACTGTTGTTTCTCCACAAGCAATAAATGTTTCTGCCTCAAAAAGCAGACGATAAAAAAGAGTAGTCGGACATTATAGAAGCATTAGTGATTAGGATCACATGGTATTTGCTACATCTTGAGATAAAAATCTTTAGTAAGGGCAATAAATGCCTCGCTATAACCGCCATCGTGATGGATCGTAAGCGATTCACGCTGCAAATCTTGCTCACAAACAGGATCTTTAGACAATTCAAACAAGACTCGAATTGCCGGTTTTCTGTCTGTTGTTTTCACATCAAGGCGCTTCGCTAGGTACCAACCACATTGTTGGGCAAGCTTGATGAAGCCTTCTCCCTCGGTCGTCGGCAGTATAAAACTGGCGGTGGCGGCATCCGTCGTTATCTCGAAACAACGCTGAGCAAGCTCAAGGTGATCCAAGCTGTTGGTGTGCCTCGCGGTGGCTCTTTGGCTTTGCTGTGCCTGCTCTCCAGAGTTGAAGTAGGGCGGATTACAAATTATTGCATCAAATCGTTGCGAGAAATCCGTGGTTAACACGCTGCCATGATGAAGGGAGATGCGATCTTGCCAAGGCGACTGCTCAATATTGACTGTGGCAGCATCAATGGCGTGCTGATCAATATCTATCGCAGAGATTGAAGCATCCTCAAAACGCTGCGCAGCCATCAAGGCCAACAGACCTGTTCCTGTTCCAATATCGAGTACACATGATCTTTGTGGCAGGCTTACCCACGCGCCAAGTAACACGCCATCGGTACTGACGGGCATGCCGCTTTGTCCTCCGTAAATCGAGAATTTTTTGAAATTGAAGCTTTTGGTTTCGTTTTTTTTGTCTTTCATGAATGTTCTGGATATCGATATATTTTAAGTGATTAGCTCTAATGTTAATTAATTGTATGGCTCAATGTTCTATTTGAGAATTCATTGTTGTTAATTATGGTTAGCTTATAATTATGGCAATATTTCCATACCCAGTGGAATCCACTGCTTTTGGTTCTCAAATGCAAATTTATATGGTGTTTTTTTGTGGTGACTTGCAGCTAGCCAAGTGTTTCGTCATTATGCGCGACTATTTTATAGATTGATTGGCAGCTTCTAGCTGTAACATTCACGTAAGCACAACATAAATTCATAAATATAATTAAGGATTATCTGTGAAACAGAGTCTAAAACTAACAGATATAATGGCATTGGGCTTTATGCTTTTTGCGTTTTTCTTAGGTGCGGGTAACATCATCTTCCCACCTCTTGCTGGCCAATTAGCTGGTGACCACTTTCTTCCAGCGATGTCTGGTTTCCTGCTGACCGCCGTTGGTCTGCCGTTAATCACTATCGTCGCAGTTGCAGTGGCTGGTGGCTCTTGGGGTCATCTAACGAAAGATCTTCCAAAGCGAGCTGCAACTATCATGGCTGTGCTGATCTTTATCATCATCGGTCCTGCATTCGCTGCGCCACGTACCGGCCTTGTTGCTTATGAGATGGCGGTGAAACCGTTCTTCATCGATGCCTCTCAAGCTCACCTCACTCTTTTTTCGATTGCATTTTTTGTGGTAGCGATGTTCTTCTCATGGTCGCAAGGTAAGCTTATCGACGTAATCGGCAAGGTACTGACACCTGCACTATTTGTTGGTTTGGTTGTACTGGCAGTTGCTGTGTTCGTTAACCCACAAGGCGACATTCTTGCGGCTCACGGTGAGTACATTACTCAGCCACTGACCAAAGGTTTCCTTGAAGGCTACAACACCATGGATACGTTTGCTTCATTGATGTTTGGTATGCTGATCGTTGATGCGATTCGCAGCAAGGGCATTACTGATCGTGCAGCGACGACTAAGTACCTTATCAGCGCAGGTTGTATTGCCGCGGCTGGTCTCGCGTTTGTTTACATCTCTTTGTTCTTCTTGGGCGCAACAAGCGCAACAGTCGCAGCGGGTGCGGACAATGGCGGTGCTATCTTAAGCCTTTACGTTCAATCACTGTTTGGCCCATCAGGTCAGCTAGTGCTTTCAGTGATCGTATTACTGGCGTGTCTAACAACGGCGATTGGCCTTGTTTCAGCATGTTCTGATTACTTCAGCTCGCTAACGCCTTTGTCTTACAAGACTTGGGTAATCATCAACGGTGTAGCTTGTGCAACCGTAGCGAATGTTGGCCTTTCTCAACTGATTTCTCTGTCTGTTCCAGTACTGTTTGCATTGTACCCAGTCGCTATCGCGTTGGTTGCACTGACATTCTTGCGTAGCCGTTTCCCTAATCCAAAAGCCGCTTACCGTGTGGTTGTATTAGTGTCTCTACTGTTTGCTCTTATTGATGGCGCTAAAGTAGCGGGTGTCGATGTGTCTGCACTTAAGATGCTGCCATTGTTCGAGATCGGTATGGGTTGGTTACTTCCAACTGCTGCAGCAATCATCTGCATGTTCTTTGTTGGTAAAGCAACAGAACAAGAGATGGCTGAAGAGACCGTTTAATCTTCCGTTGAGATTAGATTGTCCTTCGAGATGAAATAGAAAAGGCCTCATTACTTCGCAGTAATGAGGCCTTTTTGTATCTAATCGATGATGTTCTTTCTGCCTGAAGCTTTTAGTTTTTAGTTCTTAGTTCTTAGTTCTTAGTTCTTAGCCCGTAGCCCGTAGCCCGTAGCCCGTAGCCCGTAGCCCGTAGCCCTTAGCTCGTAGTGCTTAGCTCTTAGCTCTGAACTCTAAGGAAGCAGAACTTATAGCTTTTCGCTGTACTCGACGAGGACTTGTTCAACCCAAGTTGCGATACGTTCGTCGCTGAGTTCGTACTGTGAATCTTCATCGAGAGCCAAACCAACAAACTGAGACTTGTCTTCTGTTAATGCTTTAGATGCTTCGAATTCGTAGCTGTCATCGTTTGGCCAGAAGCCGACAAACTCAGCGCCTGCGGTTTTCAATTCATCATGCAATAGACCCATCGCATCTAGGAACCATTCACCGTAGCCCTCTTGGTCACCTAGACCAAACAGAGCAACCACCTTACCTTTCATTGGCGTTGTTGCGATGTCTTCCCACAACTCATTCCAGTCTTCTTGAATCTCACCGAAATCCCACGTTGAGATACCAAGCAGTAAAAGGTCGTAGTCCGCCATAAAAGAAAGAGGGGTTTCTTTCACGTTATGGATATCAACTAAGTCTTCACCAATAATGCCGCGAATTTTCTCTGCTGCCATTTCGGTATAGCAGGTGGTTGAGCCGTAAAATAATCCAATTTTCATAGCAAACGTTCGATTTTAATTTCAGATGGCGAATTCTAACCATAAATCGACTTCGATTGCAGCGATTATCCGCTCAAGTCGTAATTTTTATGGCATTCATATTTGCTCTGACATACTCTCAAAACAGTTTCCAATATTGTGAGTAACACTATGCAGTCGCCTCAAGGGCAGAGCGCAGACCACGGTCTCGTTGAGCAGTTTTTAGATGCTATGTGGATGGAGCGAGGGTTATCGGAGAATACGCTTGTCTCATATCGTACCGATTTGTCCAAGCTTCTAACGTGGATGGAAAAGAACAATTACCGCCTCGACTTTATTAGCCTTTCAGGGTTACAGGATTATCAAGGCTGGTTAGCCGACGCCGATTTTAAGCAGACTTCCCGTGCTCGCATGTTGTCGGCGATTCGTCGCTTGTTCCAATACTTGCACCGCGAGAAAGTGAGAGGCGATGACCCGAGTGCACTGTTGATCAGCCCTAAGTTGCCACAGCGCTTGCCAAAAGATTTGAGTGAAGAGCAAGTTAATGCACTGCTAGAGGCTCCTGATCCCAATGACCCTATTGAACTTCGCGATAAAGCGATGCTTGAGTTATTATATGCAACTGGTCTTCGTGTTACCGAGTTAGTCAGTTTGACGATGGAAAATATCAGCCTAAGACAAGGCGTGGTGCGTGTTATTGGTAAAGGCGGTAAAGAGCGCTTGGTGCCAATGGGCGAAAATGCCGTGGACTGGATTGAGACTTTTATTGAGCAAGGTCGGCCACAACTGCTCGGCGAAAACAGTTCTGATGTGGTTTTTCCGAGTAAACGCGCCAAGCAAATGACCCGTCAGACGTTCTGGTATCGTATTAAGCATTACTCGGTTGTTGCTGGTATAGACACAGAGCTATTGTCACCACACGTGTTAAGACACGCTTTTGCGACTCATTTACTGAACTATGGCGCAGATCTCAGGGTCGTACAGATGTTGCTTGGGCATAGTGACTTATCGACAACCCAAATTTATACTCACGTGGCGACCGAAAGGCTGAAGCAAATTCACGCGCAGCATCACCCACGTGCTTAAATCCATTTATTTTTAAGGTGAACTTAATGAGCGTATTACGCCGTCTTCCTCTATTAGTGCTTCCTCTCATGATTACTGCATGTAATGCATCAGAAGCGAAAGTAGAACAAACATCAACAGCCGTAGAAGTTGCTCCAGCTCAAGCTATTGATACAGCAGCGTTAACTAAGCGTTTTGAAAAAATCGGTATCAAGGTAGAGAAGATCGTTCCTTCAGACATCGATGGCCTATTAGAAATTCAAACTAACAGTGGCATTATCTTTTCTTCTCCAGAGGGCGATCACTTTCTAGCCGGCACTCTTTACTCTCTGGATGATAACGGCAAATTCAGTGACGTTCTGGCTGAGCGTCAAGCTCCGCTGAATGCTGAAAAGGTCGCGGCGATGTCGGATACAGTTATCGAATATAAAGCCGATAACGAAAAGTACGTTGTGACGGTATTTACTGACATTACCTGTGGTTACTGTGTTCGTCTGCACAGCCAAATGCAAGGCTATAACGATCTAGGTATTACCGTTCGTTACATGGCTTACCCACGCCAAGGTGCAACAGGACAAGTTGCCGATCAAATGGCAGCAATCTGGGCTTCAGATGATCCAAAAACAGCCATGCACGATGCTAAAGTCAACCGTCAAATGCCAGCGTCTGGTAAAGACCTAGCAGAGCAGAAGCAGATCATCGCTAAACAATACCAACTAGGTCGTGAGCTTGGCATCAATGGCACACCTGCTATCGTGCTAGCAAGTGGTGAGTTGGTGAGTGGTTACTTACCGCCAGCACAACTTCTTCAACGTTTAGAGCAATAATATCGTTTCTGTATTGCCAATTTATCCCTCATGTTTTTGATTTAAGGAGTGGCCTGATTAATATCAGGCCCATTTTTATATGATAGAGATCCAACGCCGTCCTGAGGTCGACACTTCAGTCTTACCTGCTCACTTACCTGACTTGTTAAAGCGCATTTATGTGAGTCGCGGAATCGACAGTGCTGACCAACTAGAGACAGCAGCGAAAGGCTTGCACTCTTATCAAAAACTGGGCGGCATTGATGCTGCGGTTGAATTGTTGTTCAAAGCCATTCAGCAGCAAAAACGCATCATCATTGTTGGTGACTTTGATGCCGATGGCGCAACCAGTTCGGCGTTGTCTGTGCTTGCTCTGCGTATGTTGGGCAGCTCTAACGTTGATTATCTAGTACCCAACCGTTTTGAAGATGGTTATGGCTTGAGCCCTGAGGTTGTCGAACAGGCGATCGAACTTGGTGCTGAAGTGATCATGACCGTGGACAACGGTGTCTCTTCGATTGACGGTGTCCGTTTCGCTAAAGAGCAAGGCCTTGATGTGCTGGTTACCGATCATCACTTGCCAGGCAATGAACTGCCAATCGCCGATGCGATGGTCAATCCGAACCTAGAAAGCTGCGCATTTCCTTCAAAAGCGCTAGCGGGTGTTGGTGTCGCCTTTTATCTGATGATGGCGTTGTGTGTTCACATGCGTAAGTTGGGTTGGTTTGCTCAACACGGTATGACAGAGCCCAAGTTGATGGAACTGATTGACCTAGTGGCACTGGGTACTGTTGCGGATGTGGTTCCACTTGATGAAAATAACCGAATCTTGGTGCACCAAGGGCTACAACGCATTCGTGCGGGCAAAGCTCGTCCAGGTATTCAAGCCTTGATTGAAATTGCTAAGCGAGATGCTAAGCGATTGGTTGCCTCCGATTTTGGTTTTGCGCTTGGTCCACGTATCAATGCAGCTGGCCGATTGGATGACATGTCTTTTGGTGTTGAGCTGCTAATGAGTAACAACATCCATGCCGCGCGTCGAATGGCCAGCGAGTTAGATGGCTTGAACCAAACACGTAAAGAGATCGAAGAGGGCATGAAACAAGAAGCGATGGCTTTTTGTGAGCGCCTTGAATTTGGTAAAGACGATTTGCCTTCTGGTTTGGCGCTGTTTCAACGTGATTGGCACCAAGGCGTAATCGGTATTCTCGCTTCGCGTATCAAAGACAAATATCACCGCCCAGTGATCGCATTTGCTGATGGTGGTGAAGGCAGTATCAAGGGTTCATGTCGTTCGATTCCAGGTTTGCACATGCGCGATGCGCTAGACAGAATCGATACTCAAAACCCTGGCTTGATCTTGAAGTTTGGTGGTCACGCAATGGCTGCCGGCTTAACCATTATGGAAAAAGACTTCGAGCGATTCAGCAAGATGTTTGATGACGTTGTGCGTAAAGAACTCGGTGAGACGGCACTTAAGGGCATAATCTTGTCTGATGGTGAGCTGTTACCTGAAGAGTTCTCAATGCACACCGCTGAGACGTTGCGTTCAGGTGGTCCGTGGGGCCAAGCTTTCCCAGAACCCATCTTTGATGGTGAGTTTAAAGTGCTGCATCAAAAACTGGTAGGTGAAAAACACCTTAAATTGATGCTAGAACCTCTATACAAAGGCCACCCAACCAATGTGATGATTGATGGTATTGCTTTCAATGTTGATTTACGTCGTTGGCCAGATGCGTCCGTGAAAACGGTTCACCTTGCATTTAAGCTTGATATCAACGAGTTTCGTGGCAACCAATCGTTGCAGTTGATGGTTGACCATATTGAAGCCAAATAGTTGAAGCCAAATAGCGTTATCGTTCACTGAATGATGTTCATCATTTAGCCCCAAATTCAACAAGCTCTGTTCAATAACAGGGCTTGTTTTCTTTATTTCCCTTACAAATTTCACGTGTTTTTTCTGTCTGTCAATTTTATATTCCATTAAGTTGTTGAATCTTGGCTTTCCGCTCTAAAAAATTCTGTATCTCCGTCACACTTTTGAGTACAATTCTTCGGTTAAATTCTACTCATAAATGATGAGCTAAAATGTTTGAAATCAATCCTATTAAAAACCGTCTGCAGGATGTGTCTGAACGCACAAATATCCTGAGGGGGTATCTTTGACTATGACGCTAGAAAAGAGCGTCTAGAAGAAGTAAACGCAGAATTAGAACAACCGGATGTATGGAACGAACCTGAGCGTGCTCAAGCGCTAGGTAAAGAACGTTCTGCATTGGAAGCAGTAGTAGAAACGATCGACCAACTTGACCAAGGTGTTGAGGATGTTGAGGGTCTATTAGAGCTTGCGGTTGAAGAAGAAGACCAAGAAACGTTTGACGAAATCGAACCAGAACTGGCAGAGCTAGAAGCTAAGCTAGAAAAACTGGAATTCCGTCGTATGTTTGCTGGCGATCACGACGCATCAGATTGCTACATCGATTTACAGTCAGGCTCGGGCGGTACAGAAGCTCAAGACTGGACTTCAATGATGTTGCGTATGTACTTACGTTGGGCAGATTCGAAAGGCTTCAAGACTGAAGTGATCGAAGTGTCTGATGGTGATGTTGCTGGCCTTAAAGGCGCAACGGTACGTATTTCTGGTGAATACGCTTATGGTTGGTTACGTACAGAGACAGGTGTTCACCGTCTAGTTCGTAAGTCACCATTTGATTCAAGTGGCCGTCGTCATACTTCATTTGCATCTGCGTTTATCTACCCAGAGATTGATGACAACATTACGATCGATATTAATCCTTCTGACTTACGTATTGACGTATACCGTGCCTCTGGTGCTGGTGGTCAACACGTAAACACCACGGAATCGGCGGTACGTATTACTCACGTTCCAACCAACACCGTGGTTCAATGTCAGAATGACCGTTCGCAGCATAAGAACAAAGACCAAGCGATGAAGCAGCTACGTGCTAAGCTTTTTGAACTTGAGATTCAAAAACAAAATGCTGAAAAACAAGCGAGCGAAGAAACGAAATCAGACATCGGTTGGGGCAGTCAAATCCGCTCTTACGTACTGGATGATTCTCGTATCAAAGATTTGCGCACCGGCATCGAAAATCGCAATACTCAAGCGGTTCTTGACGGTGACTTAGACAAGTTTATTGAAGCTAGCCTGAAATCAGGTCTGTAAGCTTTACCAACTATTAAGCTTTACCAATAATATTGGTAAAAATGCCTATATTTTCAAAAATATAGCTGTCCAAATTATAAAAGCAAGGTACATCTCTAATGACTGATGCTGTTCAAAACGAAAACGCACAAGAAGCTTCTTCACCTGAAGAGAACAAACTAATCGCTGAACGCCGTAGCAAGCTGGATCACATCCGCTTGAACTGCAAAGCGAACGGTCACCCAAATGATTTCCGTCGCGAGCACCTAGCTGGCGATCTTCAAGCGGAATTCGGTGAGAAGACTAAGGAAGAGCTAGAAGAGCTTAACCACATCGTTGCGATCGCTGGTCGTGTTATGGCGAAGCGTGGTCCATTCCTTGCGATTCAAGAAACTTCTGGTCGTATCCAAGCATACGCAGCGAAAGACGTACAAAAAGTACTGAAAGAGAAGTACCAAGGCCTAGATATCGGTGACATCATCGGTGTTAAAGGTGCGCTTCACAAATCTGGTAAAGGTGACCTTTACGTGAACATGGAAGAGTTTGAACTGCTAACTAAAGCACTTCGTCCTCTACCAGAGAAGTTCCACGGTCTAACTGACCAAGAGATGCGTTACCGTCAGCGTTACGTTGACCTAATCGTGAACGAAGACTCTCGTAACACATTCATCGTGCGTTCTAAGCTTGTGTCTTCAATCCGTAACTTCATGAGCTCAAAAGGCTACCTAGAAGTTGAAACGCCAATGATGCACGTGATCCCGGGCGGTGCTACAGCACGTCCATTTATCACTCATCACAACGCATTAGACATCGACATGTACCTACGTGTTGCACCTGAGCTTTACCTTAAGCGTCTAGTGGTTGGTGGTTTTGACCGTGTATTTGAGATCAACCGTAACTTCCGTAACGAAGGTCTATCTCCACGTCACAACCCAGAATTCACAATGATGGAATTCTACCAAGCGTACTCTGACTACAAAGATCTAATGGATCTAACGGAAGAGATGCTAAGCACAGCAGCGATGGACGTTCTTGGTTCTACTTCTATGCCTTACGGTGACGAAACGGTTGAGTTCGGTGGCACTTACGCTCGCATGAGCATGTTCGATGCAATCAAACACTACACACCTGAAAATGCAAACATTCAAGCTCTGACTGAAGATGATCTTCAGAACAGAGAATTGATGGTTAAAATTGCAGAAGAAGTAGGTCTGTACGTTGAGAAATTCTGGACTTGTGGTCAGCTTCTTGAAGAGATCTTTGGTGAAACGGCTGAGCCTCAGCTAATTCAACCAACATTCATCACGGGTTACCCAGCGGACATCTCTCCACTGGCTCGTCGTAGCGACAGCAACCCATTCTTCACAGACCGCTTTGAGTTCTTCATCGGTGGCCGTGAAGTAGCGAATGGTTTCTCTGAGCTTAACGATGCACAAGACCAAGATGAGCGTTTTAAAGCGCAAGTTAACGCAAAAGACGCAGGTGATGACGAAGCGATGTACTACGATGCAGACTACATTACTGCACTAGAGCACGGCTTACCGCCAACAGCGGGTCAAGGTATTGGTATTGATCGTCTAGCGATGCTATTTACAAATACGCACACAATCCGTGACGTGATCTTGTTCCCGGCAATGCGTCCACAAGCGTAATACTCGCTTATGGGATGTAACAGCCCATCTAATTAAAAAAGCCACCTTCGGGTGGCTTTTTCTGTTTTTAGGCTGCAAAACCTAGCCTGTACCGCACTCTTGATTCGAAAAACCATTATTTCTGACATAGTCTTACTATTGAGACATAAAATCTAAGATAGTCTCACTACTATACGTCCTGCGCTGAATACGATCTCGTGGCATTTTGTCGAACGATGAAGCAGTGACTCGTATTAGCTTGATTTAAATAAAAATAGAATAAGGAAGAAGGATGGGAACTCAATTTAAGATGGATTCCTTACCAGGTTCTCTTATCGTCGTTGGTGGTGCGTACGAACCCTGGTTATCAGTGTTAGAGCAAGTGGGTTGGCAATGTACCCAGTGTGCTGATTTACGAAAAGCCGATGCCTTGATTGCTGACATTGGCCCATGCATTGGCATTGTGGATCTTAGTCATGATGAGTTTAGCCTTAACGGTATCGCTAATCTCGTGAGCAACAACAAGCAAGTAAGATGGCTCGCTTTTATTCGTGAATCACAATTGAGCTCTGATACCATTTGCCAATTTATCGTGAACTTCTGTATCGACTTTTTCACGGCGCCAATCCCAGATGCCCAGTTATTGAGTACCATTGGTCACCAATTGGGTATGCTCAAGCTTGAGCAGAAAGTATGGCCAAACTACGGCATCAACAACAATATGGGTTTGCTTGGCGACTCTGTGGCTGTGAAGCGTTTGAGAGACCAAGTAAAGCGCATTGGGCCGACTGATGTCAGTATCCTGATTTACGGAGAGAGTGGAGCAGGAAAAGAGACGGTTGCACGCTCAATTCATCAAAACTCTTCGCGAGCGCAAAAGCCATTTTTAACGGTCAATTGTCGTGCCTTATCTGAAATGAGAATAGAGGCCGAGGTATTTGGTATCTCTGCACAGCCCGCTGCAGCACCTTGTCTGTTGGAAGAAGCCGACGGCGGAACCATCTTACTCAATGATGTATTGGCGATGCCACGTAATCAGCAGTTGAACCTGCTGCGTTTCTTACAAGAAGGTAAAATTGAAACTGCGGATGGTCCTAAACCTGTCGATGTGCGTATTCTGGCCGCGAACTCTTCTGATATCGAAAAGGCATTGATCGAGGGCGACTTCAATGAAGAGCTTTATCATTACATCAATGTTCTGCGCATTCACGTTCCGAGCTTAAAAGAGCGAGTGAGTGATATTTCAGTATTGGCTAATCATTTTCTACGTGAGTATTCAAAAGAGTTTAATGCTCAAGCGAAGAGCTTTTCAGACGATGCTATCCGCTCGATGAATCGTTATCACTGGCCGGGCAATGTGCGTGAGTTGATGAATCAAATTAAGCGTGTCGTGCTGATGTCGGATGCGGTGATCATTGACGATCAACAACTGGATTTACCAAAACAGAATGATGAGCGCCGCAGTCTCAAAAGTATCCGTGAGCGTTCAGAGAGAGATGCGTTGCTGATTGTTCTAGAATCTTATGGTGGTCAAGTATCGTTGGCCGCTAAGGAGCTTGGAGTTTCGCGTGCAACCATGTACCGATTGCTGAATAAACATAGCCTGATTTCTGAAGGTGTTGTTTAGAGCTCTCTATTCATTGATTCTATCCAGTTAGTGTCAATCTAAGAGCCACGCATGATGCGTGGTTTTTTTATATACATTGCTACAATTGATCGTTGATCGTTGACTGCTGATAGATTGATAGATTGATAGATTGATAGATTGAGCTATTGGAGGCTCGGTCTTTAAGAGAGATGTTCTGTGATTTTATATAATCATAGTGAATATGTTATATATAAAGTGATATGCAACTAATATTTTGGGTGAATCATTTGTTTTGAAATTGTTAATCAATTATCGGTTGAATAATATACTCACTTGGTTAGACTTTAACCGTGAAAGCAATGGTTTAACAAAGACTTATTTGCTTTTATTATCTCATTTCTTTTTGGATTTTTTAGTTAGTTTGGAGGCGCAAATGAAACATTTCGATTTTATACAGCATATTTGCGCGTCGTTTGATCCGTGTACTGACATGGTGACTGTTATGTCACAAACATCAGCCATGGCCGATCGAAACACCCAAGATAAACCTAACTAATAGATCCGTACCCTTATTTGGCTGCGGAAAAATAGCAGCTAAGTGAGAAGCCCTCATACTATCTAACACGCTATTTTTCCTCAGTTTATTTTACAACTGGAGAGTTATTATGCGTCACTCAGTATACTTAAAACTAGCAACAGTCCTTATCCGTGCAGACCTTCGTCGTGAAGAACGTGAATGGCAACGAAAAGTTCGTCGTAGTTCATACGATCTACCATGGAACAATACTCATTTATTGAGAGATATTGGCCTTGAAGCCGATGGTCGACCAATTGGTTTTTCTGAACCTGAAGTCGTTACGATTGAACGTCGAGTTCGTCACCTTCGTCGAGTCTTAAGCGCGCGAATACCGACGTAATCTTGTGGGGTGATAGCGCCTTTCACCCCTTAAGATAAATATCAGCGATAGTTGTGGCGTCGGAAGTGCAAGCTTTTGAACTAGAACTGGCCAAAAAAGAGAAGCACTTGCTTCTCTTTTTTGCTTTTTTAAGCCGTTATGTGTGCTTTTTTAAGTCGTTATCTAGTAAAGAAAAAGAGTTCTACTACGCTTTATAGAGCAAGGGAGGCTGGCTATGCAAAAGCATCAATTAGACATGTGGTTACATGGAGAGCACAAAGACTCTTATCAAACACCAAAGGTATACGTTATTGGCTGTTCCGATATCTCGGAATATCTATTAGCAGTGGAATATAAACACAAGCTAGAACCGGTAAAGCAAGACGGTGAGCCGCTTCACTTTGGATCCTTGGATCAAGTGAAAGAAGAGTTGCTCCGGCTCGGTTTTGAAAAGGCGTATCTTCGCTTACACAACGCCTATGACGAGTTTGGTAATGAGCCAAGCCAAAGCTACTGCGATATTGAATTGGCGCTCAAACCTCATTAGAGAGCGTTCGTAGCTAGAGATTGATTCGAGTTACTGGCGGTTTGTAACATACTGATAGTTTGGTCCATCTATGCTAGATAAAAGCTCTATGCGTAATGGGTTGTCAGCAATTTATGGGTGAATTGAGTCCGTAGATAGAAACCACGTGGCTTAGTCTTGATTGGTTTTCCACTTGCACCGTAAGCTTCTGTTAACACGCGACTGTTGGCCGCTTTTGGTCGCAAATGCAGTGCTTCGCCGTGTCTTGCTGTTATCTGTTCAACATTACCCAACACGATCAACTCCATCAGCTCTTCCCAATCTCTTTTCAGGAGTTCGTTTTCAGCTAGGCTTGGTGTCCAGAGTAATGGGGAGCCAACATGCCTTTCTGCCAGCGGGATCTCTCTTTCTCCCTCAACAGGGATCCACAACACTTTAGACAGCTTGTTTCGAACGTGACTGGTTTCCCAAGTTATGCCTTGCACGCCCATCAATGGAGCGACACAAACAAAGGTGGTTTCGAGTGGCTTTCCAGAGTAGCCAATCGGGATGCTTTTAAGCTCGATACCGAGTTTGGCAAAATCTTGTTCTGGTTTACTGCCAGCGGGCGCACCCAAGTGCCATTCCAATAGCTGTCCAACCCAGCCTTTATCGCGCTTGAGGTCGTTTGGCATCACCATCTCGGCTTCATCGGCGAGCTCTTTAAAGGTCATTCCCGCGATAGCATACGCTCTGTCTAGCAGCTCTTGTTGTGTTTGTGGTTCTGGTTTCATAATAAAAGGCATGATCAAAAAAATGATTTTACCAGAAGTTATCACCATATGACGACTGGTTAAGAAATGATCTCCTTGTTAGGAAAGGGATCAAACTCATGGTTATCCACAGGACATAAAGGTAATTAATTGAAATATTAATTTAGTGGATAAATAAACAGGGTTTTATGGTGGATTAAATGCTTGCCAAATGGGGTTCAAAATGAATCTTTCACTTACTAGTGTGGATAAACATCGGAGTGGTTGATCTTTAACCATGTTCTGTTTTTGAAAGATCTTTTACTTTTCTAATGTTTTTTAAAATGAAAAATTAATTTTAATTCATTGATTTTTAATGGAATAAATTATATTTTTTCGGCTTGGTGTTTTTGGTGTTGATGAATCTATGGATTAAAAAAAACGATTGCGGGTAATTCTTCACATAGTTATTCACAGAAAAGGTGAATAAATGTGGTCTATGTCTCACTATTGTGTGGGTAACTAGAATTTGAGCAAAACTTATCCATATTCTTAGTTAATATTCATAAATATAGCGCTTGTCACGTCACTAAGTTTGCTCCGATTGGGGATATGTGGAAAAATCAGAGTAATTAAAAATTTAGATAGAGGTTGGCCAGTGATAGATGGCGATGGTTACCGATTAAATGTTGGTATTGTAATCTGTAACAACCATGGTCAGGTCTTCTGGGCTAAACGATACGGGCAACATTCATGGCAATTCCCTCAAGGGGGAATAGATGAAGGTGAAACTCCGGAACAGGCAATGTACCGCGAGTTGTATGAAGAGGTTGGCCTTACTAAAAAGGATGTAAAGATCGTCGCGACAAGTCGTCATTGGTTACGCTATAAGCTGCCCAAACGACTGGTTCGGTGGGATTCTAAACCTGTCTGTATTGGACAAAAACAGAAGTGGTTCCTTTTACGCTTAGATTGCGATGAATCGCAGATCAATATGCAGCGTGGAAGTACACCTGAGTTTGATGGTTGGCGTTGGGTGAGTTACTGGTACCCAGTTCGACAAGTTGTTTCTTTCAAGCGAGATGTTTACCGTCGAGCGATGAAAGAATTCGCATCTTTAGCAATGCCGTTTAAAGAGCGAAAAACAAAAGGAAAACGCAAATTGCGTAGAGGTTAAGCATGCTCAGTCAACTAAGGGAAATAGTTGAACACGTATCAAGAGTTGAAGATGTGTCGACGGCTCTTGATATTTTGGTTAAAGAGACATGCAGTGCGATGCAGACGGAATGTTGCACCGTGTATTTGGCAAATAATGATATGCAGCGCCTTGAGTTGATGGCAACTCAAGGCCTGATCTTCAAAGGCAATAGCATTCACATTGGTTTTGACGAAGGTCTGGTTGGCCTTGTCAAAAGAAGTGCTGAACCTATCAACCTTGCACAAGCGTCTGCTCACCCTGCTTATAAGTTTTTTCCAGAGCTTGGAGAAAAGGTTTATCACTCTTTTCTCGGCACTCCGATTATCCATCGCAAGCAAGTGCTTGGCGTATTGGTCATTCAACAGAAGTCTCCTCGTTTATTCAGTGAGATGGAAGAATCCTTCCTTGTCACTCTCTCAGCACAACTTGCGGTTATTGTGGCGCACGCTCAAACTCAAGGCCACTGGCTTTTAGAGCAACAGAAGCTACCTAAGATTAAAGGTATTGCAGCTTCATCGGGCGTTGCGATTGGTGATTTATGGTGGGACAACACTCAGCCTGAACTCACCGATGTTTATCCAGCATCGACGCTTAATGTTGAAAGAGAGCATGAAATGCTGGCAGTCGCCGTCGAAAATGCTCTCAATGACTTTAAGCGAATGCGAAAGCGCCTAGACAGTGAAATCAATAAAGACGCGTTGGCGATCTTTGACCTGTTTACTCACTTACTCAACGATCCAATGTTACGTAAGGATCTTAAGAGCCAAATCCAGAAAGGCGATAAGGCCGATTGGGCATTAAGGCAGGTTGTTGAGAGTTACTCGAATCGCTTTGCTCGTATGTCAGACGTGTACCTTCGTGAGAGGGCACAAGACATCCGAGAGCTTGGTCAAAGATTGCTCTATTTCCTTCACAATTCTGAACATGAACTTCGCACGCTAGATAAGCCAATTATTTTGGTGGTTCGAGAGCTAACGGCTTCGGTATTGGCCTCTATTCCCAAAGAAAAACTATTAGCGGTTATTTCTTTGGAAGGGGCGGCGAACTCACATGCCGCGATTTTATCTCGAGCTTTGGGTATTCCTTCTGTTATGGGGGTTAACCTAAATCTTGCTCAAGCGAATGGTAAGCAAGCGATTGTTGACGGGTATAGTGGCGAGATTTTTATTGAGCCGACTCAAAACCTGCTCAAAGAATATCAAGGGCTGATTCTAGAAGAGAGTGAGCTCTCTTCGATGGTCAATCGAGAATTATACTTACCGGCAAAAACGCAAGACAACCAGCAAATCGAGATCCTGCTTAATGCGGGCTTGAGTGCCGACACCAATATCGCTATCAACCAAGGCGTTGATGGGGTGGGGCTGTATCGAACCGAAATTTCTTTCTTGTTACAGCAGAGGTTTCCGTCAGAGGACGAACAATTCAAGCAATACCGTTCTGTACTCGCGAGCTACCCTGAGAAGCAAGTGGTGATGCGTACACTCGATATCGGTGGCGATAAGGCCTTACCTTATTTTCCTATCGAAGAGGACAACCCATTCCTTGGCTGGCGTGGTATTCGTTTTACGCTCGATCATCCTGACATCTTTATTATTCAGTTACGTGCCATGCTACGTGCGAGCTGTGAAAGCCATAACTTGAGTATTTTACTGCCGATGATCTCTGGTGCTCAGGAACTGGATGACGCGCTACAACTTATTGAACAAGCGTATGACGAAGTGCATGAGCTTGATAACCGAGTGCGTATGCCTCGCGTTGGTATCATGATTGAAGTGCCATCAATGCTTTACATACTGCCGCTGATTGCTGATAAGGTCGACTTTGTTTCCGTCGGTACCAACGACTTAACTCAATATTTATTAGCGGTTGATCGGAACAATTCACGAGTATCCGATGTCTATGAATCAATGCACCCTGCGGTGATCATGGCATTAAAACAAATTCATGATACTTGTAAGCAACATCAATTACCTGTGTGTATTTGTGGCGAGCTAGCCGGTGATCCTATGGGCGCGTTGTTACTGATTGGGTTGGGGTATGAGACGTTAAGTATGAATACCTCAAATGTCGCGAGGACTAAATATTTGATTCGCCAATCTAACTTGAGTGAATTACAGGATTTGGCAAATAGAGCGCTTTCAAAACCATATGGTAGTGACATCTATAGTATGATGCTGAACTATTTCGAAGAGCGTGAATTTACAGGCTTCATTCGAGCAGGTAAAAAATAGGATTTAACGTGTCATATGAACTGATAGGCTTGTTAGCGGGCCTTGGTGCTATTGTTGGTGTTTTAGCGGGCTTGCTAGGCATTGGTGGTGGTTTGCTGGTCGTTCCCGCCTTGCTGTTTTTGCTTCCTAAAGCGGGCATTCCTCAAGAGTTTGCGATGCAAATGGCATTGGCAACCTCGTTATCAACCATTATTGTTACCTCAGGATCGTCTGCGATTAACCATTTAAAATTGGGTAATGTGGAGCTTTTTGTCGTTAAGTGGTTGATGCCTGGTGTGGTGATTGGTGGTTTCCTAGGTTCTTTTGTCGCCGACGTTATTCCTGCTCAATATCTGCCAAAAGTCTTTGGTGTGATTGTCTTGGTATTGGCGTTGCAGATGCTGTTGTCGATCCGCTCTAAGAGTCAAAAGTCGATGCCGGGTTCAGCTAAAACCGTGCTGTGTGGTGGCGGTATTGGTTTGGTTTCAAGCTTGGCTGGTATTGGTGGTGGTTCTTTATCGGTGCCTTTCCTTAACCATCACGGTGTGGAAATGCGTAAAGCTGTAGGCTCATCCTCTGTATGTGGTTGTGTTATCGCGATTTCGGGAATGCTAGGCTTTATTTGGCATGGCTCTTCTGTCGATGATCTTCCGGCGTATAGCTTAGGTTATGTTTATCTACCGGCTTTGATAGCGATATCTTGTACCTCAGTACTGACCACACGAGTTGGCGCTAAACTGGCCACTCAATTGCCAACCCCCGTGCTGAAGAAATTCTTTGCGGTATTTTTAATGTTTATAGCAGCCACTATGCTGCTGTAGTGTCTTTTCTGTTAGCTGTTGAGTTAACCGTTATTCAATTTTAGATAGAGAGCCAAGTATGTCTCAGGGTTTTATCGAATTCCCAAATATCGATCCTGTTCTTATTGAACTAGGACCAATCTCAGTTCGTTGGTACGGCTTAATGTACCTTGTCGGTTTTATGTTTGCTCTTTGGTTAGCAAATCGCCGAGCTGATCAACCCGGTAGTGGTTGGACTCGAGAGCAAGTATCAGACCTACTGTTTGCTGGCTTTCTAGGTGTGGTGCTTGGTGGTCGTATTGGCTACGTACTTTTCTACAACTTTGGCCTTTTCATTGATGATCCACTCTACCTATTTAAGGTATGGACTGGCGGTATGTCTTTCCACGGTGGTTTGCTTGGTGTGATCACCGCGATGCTTTGGTATGCCAAAAAGAACGGTCGAACTTTTTTTGGTGTCGCAGACATGATTGCACCATTGGTTCCATTTGGTTTAGGTATGGGCCGTATGGGCAACTTCATGAACAGTGAGCTTTGGGGTCGTGTGACTGATGTGCCATGGGCGATTGTATTCCCTAACGGTGGTCCACTCCCTCGTCACCCATCTCAGCTTTATGAAATGGCGCTTGAAGGTATTGTACTGTTCTTCATCTTGAACTGGTTCATCAAAAAGCCTCGTCCTCTTGGTTCTGTATCAGGGTTATTCCTAGCAGGATATGGTACATTCCGCTTCCTAGTTGAATACGTACGTGAACCTGATGCTCAGCTAGGTTTGTTCGGTGGATTTATCTCTATGGGACAAATTTTGTCACTGCCAATGGTTATCATCGGTGTGCTGATGATGGTTTGGGCATACAAGCGTGGTCACTACAAAGATGAATTACCACAACAAACGAAGTAAGGAATTGGTGTGAAACAGTATTTAGATCTCTGTCAGCGTATCGTTAATGACGGTACTTGGATTGAAAATGAACGCACAGGCAAGCGCTGCCTAACCGTAATCAATGCTGACCTTGAATATGATGTAGGTAATAACCAATTCCCACTGGTAACAACACGTAAAAGTTTTTGGAAAGCCGCAGTTGCCGAGCTGCTTGGCTATATACGTGGTTACGACAATGCTGAAGATTTTCGTAAGCTAGGGACTAAAACTTGGGATGCGAATTCTAACCTGAATGAAGCATGGCTAAATAACCCTTACCGCAAGGGTGAAGACGACATGGGCCGTGTTTATGGCGTTCAAGGACGTGCATGGGCAAAACCTGACGGCGGTCATATCGACCAACTGAAGAAGATTGTTGATGATCTAACAAACGGTATTGATGACCGCGGCGAGATCTTAAACTTCTATAACCCAGGTGAGTTCCACATGGGTTGTTTGCGTCCGTGTATGTACAGCCACCACTTCTCTCTACTTGGTGACACTTTGTACCTAAACAGTACTCAGCGCTCTTGTGATGTTCCATTAGGCCTGAACTTCAACATGGTTCAAGTGTATGTGTTCCTAGCAATCATGGCGCAAATCACTGGCAAAAAAGCGGGTGTGGCTTACCACAAGCTGGTTAATGCTCATATCTACGAAGATCAACTCGCACCTATGCGTGATATCCAGTTGAAGCGTGAGCCTTTAGCGGGGCCAACATTCCATATCAATCCTGAGATTAAGTCTCTAGAAGATTTGGAAACGTGGGTGACGATGGATGACTTCTGGGTTGAAGGCTACGAATGCCACGAAGCGATTAAGTACCCATTCTCGGTTTAATCTAATCTGCTTTGATTGACTGATTGACTGATTGACTGATTGATCGAAAGGCTGCCTCTGCGCAGCCTTTTTTATTTCTGATGCTTGGCTTGCTTACTATTCGTAAAACCAATAATCTTGAGTGGTCTTTTCTAACCACAGAACTACTATGACTCGCTCGCATTGCTTTGTATTGCAACACGACTTTCCTATTTCTTTCTACCCTGATAAAAACCAGTTGGTGATTGATAGTGAAGAGATTCATTTAGAGCCACTGCAAGCAAGGCTGCTCAGCTATTTCATAGACAAGCGCGGGCAAGTGGTTAGTACGCAGCAGATAGCGGCGGATGTGTGGCAAAAAGTGTCTGACAACTTGGTTAGACAGGTCATCAGCTTACTGCGCAGTCAGCTTCAGGATAAGTCACGCCCGTATCGCATCATTCAGACCATTCCTAAGCAAGGTTACCTGTTCGATGTTGAGGTGACTCAGCAGAGTGTCGAACCAACTTCCGTTGATGACGCCTCTCTACCTGAATCTGAGCCTAAACCTTTTGTTGCTAATTCGAAAAAGAAAACCATCGCCCTGATTACAACCGCAGTATTCTCTGTTGGCTTAATAGCAACTTGGGCGTGGCAAATTGATGTCTCAACCAATGACACAGCTGTTATTTCTGCGCCTCAAAGTGATGTGATTCCCGTTTATATCCATGACATAACACTCGATTCTGCAGACGATTATGAGATGTCGGAAAGCGTGTACAACTACCTATTCTACGGGCTGAACTCAGCAAGAAATTTATCGGGTTACCACTTCTCTCAGCTATCGAAACAGGGCAAGCAATCACTTGCCAATAATGGTGTCGAACTCAAAGGTTGGCTCAAGCAAAAGGGCAATGATTATGTACTGAGCGTGTTGATACAAAACAACCGCCAGCCCAATCAAAGTCAGAAAGTGGAAAAGAGCTTTAGCCAAGATAACTTCTTTGATGCCATTGGGGATGTGATTCTTGAGATTAAAGCCATTATTGCCCCAATGAGCTCAGAATACGGTGTGGCAAGTCATCGAGTGACCTCTATTGATAACTACGATGACTGGAAGGTTATTTCAGAGGGGATATCGCTTTTCTACCAAGGCAAAGGTGGACAGCCATTTACAGAGATCGCACTTCAGTTGGATACGATTCAACAGCAAGGAAGAGACAATTATTTGGTCAATGCCTTATTGTCGTATTCGGAATCTTTGGCTTATTTGCAAAGTCATGAGCAAGAAGATCGCGAACATGCACTGCAACTGGCAAAGCAAGCCTTTGAGATGAACCCACGTTGTGATATTGCCAACCTTACGTTGGGTCTTGCATTGTTAATCAACCAACATGCCAATCAAGCTTTCCCTTACCTTTTTTATGCTGCCGAAAGTACACCTAGCCCAATCAGTTTTTATCTACTTAGTGTGGCTGACAAGCTGTCGGATAACCCTGAAGGTTCGCAATACAACTATCAGCGTTATACCGAAGTGAAAAAAGAGTATAATGGCCAACTGTTTGATCTTATTGAATCTTTATAAAAAACAAACCTTTCCTAAACCACATAATTCTCTTTGAAGTGAAGACGTTGAGCTACCGCTAATAGTAACGGCTCTTCCGCAAGGTTTTCTTGTGCCAACAGGCTTCTCAACATGTTTGATTATTGTTTGGACTTAGGCTCGATTGCCTTGCATCAAGCGTAAAAACATCGACTTCCACATACTGGTAACCAAATCATTAATTATTTGGGGTACACACATGTTGAAGAAGTTTGCTTTTCAGATCATTCCAATTCAGATCTTCTTATTCGTCTTTTGGTTCAAAAATGGCTTTGTCGATAAAGTGATGGGCGTTGTGCTTGGCTTTATTACGCCAGATACCGCTTATTCAGGTGATACTTGGGCTGGCTGGAAAGGCTATATTGTAGGAACTTGGGATAAGAGCCAAATCGGTCATGCTCTACTGAGTCCAACATTCGATTTTATGTTCCCTATTCTGATTGCTTTGCAATGTGTGCCGTTTTTACTGGTTATCCGTTCGGTATTTGCAGGTGAGTTCATGTCTGGCAAGGAGCGTCCGTGGTTACTCTATGCAGCCTTTGCTTCTTTATTTGTGACTGCTTGTATGGCTTTCACTCAAACCATCACAGGCGCAAGCGATGGGCAGTATCTATGGCAACTTATCGGCTTTGGCATGGTTGCCATTATGTATCTGCGTAATGAGCAAGGTAAGTAAGTGTTTTTTTAGATGCGGGATACGAAGGGTAGCTAGATACGAGTAAACGAGATGCGAGATACGAAGAGCGTGTTTAGATTTGAGTCAGTGAGGTACTGAGTACCAAACGCAGATAATGAGAGGAAGTCGCTTTTCGTCACTCTCTACTCGAATCTCGTATCTTCTTTTAGCTCTTCGTTACTCGTTCACTCGCATCCCGTATCTTTTTTTTGTTTCCCACATCTGCCTTTCAGAAAAGAAAAAGCCCGCAACCTAGGAGGTTGCGGGCTTTGTTATAAGCGATGTGTCTTGTTAGCGGTTAAGCATCTAATTATTTAGCGATTAAGCCGTCAGTGCTAACACGGTACCAGGCAGTACAAGGAATACCGCAATAAGGTAACCAGCCACTACAGATTTATTCTTCACAGCCATGTCAGAAATAATATCAGCGGCTTTTACTGGTAGTTCACGTAGGAACGGAATACCAAAGATGAATACCGTTGCCATGATGTTGAACACCAAGTGTACTAGAGCAATCTGAAGTGCGAATACTGCGAACTCACCAGATACTGCTGTTGCTGCTAATAGAGCGGTAATACACGTACCGATGTTTGCACCCAGAGTGAATGGGTAAACGTCACGTACTTTAAGGACACCTGAACCTACTAGTGGAACCATCAAGCTTGTTGTCGTAGAAGATGACTGAACAAGGATAGTAACGATAGAGCCAGAAGCGATACCGTGGATAGGACCACGACCAATTGCATTCTTTAGAATCTCACGAGCACGACCCACCATCAGGCTCTTCATTAGCTTACCCATTACCGTGATAGCTACGAAGATAGTCGCGATACCTAGAACGATAAGCATGATACCGCCAACAGTGTCGCCAAACGTCGATAGTGGCTCTTTAATCGCACTGACTACTGGTTTAGTGATTGGCTTGATGAAGTTAAGACCACCCATGCTCATATCACCTGTTGCTAGCATCGGTGATACCAACCAGTGAGAAATCTTCTCTAGAATACCAAACGCCATCTCTAGTGGTAGGAAGATAGCAACGGCTAATAGGTTAAAGAAGTCGTGAATCGTCGCACTTGCGAATGCACGTTTGAACTCATCTTTACAACGAACATGACCAAGACTAACTAGCGTATTGGTTACTGTCGTACCAATGTTCGCACCCATGATCATAGGGATTGCTAGCTCAACAGGTAAACCACCTGCCACAAGGCCAACGATAATTGAAGTAACTGTACTTGATGATTGAATAAGTGCTGTTGCCACTAAACCAATCATTAAGCCTGCAACTGGGTGTGAAGCAAATTCGAAAAGAACCTTTGCTTGCTCGCCTGTTGCCCATTTGAAGCCTGTACCAACCATTGAAACTGAAAGTAATAGTAGGTAAAGCATGAATGCCAAGTTAGCCCAGCGTAGCCAACGAGTTGTGCTCGAGATAGGCGCTGCTGCAGTAGTAGCTTGGTTCATAATGTTTTCTCCATTGGACCGTTTAAGTCTGTGTTTGGTCTGTTTGTTTAATCTGAGCGTGATGTTAGAGAACAAATATTTCAGTAATATTACATTTTGGTTTAGGTGAGACTTTTTTGTGATGATTTGCCCTTTAAATATTTGGTCTTGAAATGGTGATGGTTTAACTTGTTGTTTTTATGGGATTTTATTCGTATTTTTGATAGGTGATATAGATCTTAAAAGTTAGAGAAAAATTGAAAATAATTGCTGAAATATTACATTATGAAATCAGACACTTCGAAAAAATAAGTGGTAATAACTAGTTTGGTTAGGTTTTTCCGAGTTTGTTGAGCGAAGGTGTCATATTTGATATAAAAGGGTATCTACTCTTTTACTACGGCACATCTATGTCGCACCTCAACTATAACCACCTTTATTACTTCTGGATGGTTTGCAAGCAAGGCTCTGTTACTAAAGCAGCAGAAGCCCTATTCCTAACACCACAAACGGTAACAGGTCAGATAAAAGCGTTAGAAGAGCGTATGGATGGCAAGTTGACCAAGCGCAATGGTCGCAGTGTTGAGCCTACAGAGCTTGGACAGCTAGTCTTTAAATATTCCGACCGTATGTTTGGCCTGAGCTACGAGATGCTGGATATCGTGAATTACAGCCAGCACTCCAATATTCTGTTTGATGTTGGTGTTGCAGATGCGCTGTCTAAAAGGCTTGTCAGCAAGATACTGATGTCGACTATTCCCCCAGATAACAGTATTCATTTACGCTGCTTTGAATCGACCCATGAAATGCTACTTGAGCAACTGTCTCAACATAAGCTCGATATGATCTTGTCTGACTGTCCGGTGGATTCGAGTCAAAGTCCTGGCCTGTTTAGTAAGAAGTTGGGTGAGAGTGGAATGAGTTTTTTCAGTTCGGGTAAGGTTGAAGGTGTTAGCTTCCCGGCTGTATTAGAGCAAAGAAAGCTTTTGATCCCAGGAAGTCGAACCTCGATGGGGCGTAAAGTGCTGCAATGGTTTGATAGACAAGGACTTAAACCCGATATTTTGGGTGAGTTTGATGACGCGGCATTGATGAAGGCCTTTGCTCGTTATCACGATGACGCTATCTTCTTAGCGCCTACGCTTTATATGTCTGAAGTTGAAGAGGATTCATCACTGCAATTATTGGTTGGTATTGAAGAATTAAAAGAGGAGTACTACGTCATATTTGCTGAGAGGATGATCCAACATCCAGCAGTAAAAAATGTATGTGACGCAGATTTTAGCAAATTGTTCGAGTGAGGCGGTTTGTTAATGAATTGATATCGATTATCATAACGCCACCATATGCCGGAAATACTAATAGCCGTAGTTGGTGTAAAGGTTGTAGGGAGCCAAACTATGAACTTAAAAGAGATGGAGAAGAACTCAGCGCAAGCTGTGATTCTACTCAAAGCCATGGCCAACGAGCGTCGCTTACAGATTTTGTGCCTATTACATGGTACTGAGCTGTCAGTTGGGGAGTTGTGTGGCAAGTTGGAACTGAGTCAGTCTGCTTTATCTCAACATCTTGCTTGGTTGAGAAGAGATGGTTTGGTCGAAACTCGCAAAGAAGCTCAAACTGTGTATTACACATTGAGCAGTGAAGAAGTAAAAGCGATGATTAACCTACTGCATGGTATTTACTGCAAGTAGCTTATTGCTGGTGGGAGGGGGATTTCTTATCAGTGATAGAATGACACAAGGAAGTGTCAGTATTTCATGTCGAATGTTAGTGCCTATCTATTTACCAACCTATCTATTTTCTTGTCTGTTTATTTTCTCGTTGTCTATTTTTTATATGCTTAGTTGTCTATCGGTCAGCGATATGCCTTTTAGTAAGCAAATGCGTGTCAGTTAGCCAAATGCCTTTTAGTAAGCAAGTATCTGCCGGCAAACCACGTGCTTTTAAGTAAGCTAAGTAATGTTCAGCAAGAAAAATCGCTGTGTTACTCAAAATTTAGATATAAAAAAACCGGCCGAGGCCGGTTTTTTTCGTTTTGCGTTGTAATCAAATTTCTATTAAAGAGCTTTGATTGCAGCAGCGAAACGAGACTTATGACGTGCAGCTTTATTCTTATGAATAAGGCCTTTAGTCGCCATGCGGTCTAGAAGAGGTGTAACTTCTACAAGAGCAGCAGTTGCAGCTTCTTTATTGCCAGCTTCAATAGCTGCAATAGTTTTTTTCATGTAAGTGCGCATCATAGAACGACGGCTAGCATTGTGCTGGCGACGTTTCTCAGCTTGGATAGCGCGCTTCTTAGCAGATTTACTGTTTGCCAAGGTCTAACTCCCAAAAACTTAGTTCGGTGACAATTTAAGGGCGAGGACTATCCCTCATAGGCGCTTAATTGTCAAATGATTTGTGCAAAAACCAATCTCAGCCAAAACAAATTTTGGTATGGAAAGGTCATCGCGGTTAAGATGGCGGGGATTCTAACAGCATTTTTAGACCAATGCTAATAATTATGCTTCTAAGGACAGGATAGTATTTATCCTTGCTTGAAAGTAATCAACCAGTGTCAGAGGTTTCTGTGAGTAAACGACTATTAAAGTCAGGCCTGATTGTCAGTGCAATGACTTTTGTTTCCCGTGTGTTGGGGCTAGTACGTGATGTAGTAGTAGCAAATTTGATGGGAGCAGGAGCGAGTGCCGACGTATTTTTCTTCGCTAATAAAATTCCTAATTTCTTACGTCGACTTTTTGCAGAAGGTGCGTTCTCTCAAGCGTTTGTTCCTGTATTAACAGAATATCACGCCGCAGGTGATAAAGATAAGACACGAGATTTAATTGCTAAAGTGTCGGGTACGCTCGGGGTTTTAGTGTCTATAGTGACCGTTATCGGAGTTTTGGGCTCGGGTGTGATCACTGCGATGTTTGGTGCAGGTTGGTTTATCGACTGGTTGAATGACGGCCCAGCAGCCCCTAAATTTGAGCTGGCGAGCTTTATGCTCAAGATTACCTTTCCTTATTTATGGTTTATTACCTTTGTTGCCTTATCTGGTGCAATCCTCAATACCATGGGTAAATTTGCGGTTTCGTCATTTACACCTGTTTTCTTGAACGTAATGATCATTGCTTGTGCTTGGTTTCTTGCTCCTAATTTAGAACAGCCTGAAATTGGCTTGGCAATCGGTGTGTTTCTTGGTGGTTTAGTCCAGTTTCTTTTCCAAATGCCTTTCTTGATAAAAGCGGGTGTTCTGGTTAAGCCGAAGTGGGGCTGGAGAGATCCGGGCGTTGTAAAGATCCGTACGCTAATGATCCCAGCTCTGTTCGGTGTATCTGTCAGCCAAATTAACTTATTGTTTGATACCTTTATTGCTAGCTTCCTAGCGACCGGTTCGATCAGTTGGTTGTATTATTCAGACCGACTGCTTGAATTCCCACTAGGTCTATTCGGTATTGCGATTGCGACTGTCATTCTTCCTGCTTTGTCTCGTAAACATGTTGAAGCTCAAGGTGAAGGGTTTGCGCACACCATGGACTGGGGTGTGCGTATGGTGTTGCTGCTTGGTATTCCTGCGATGTTAGGCTTGATAGTTTTAGCTAAGCCGATGCTGATGGTGCTCTTCATGCGTGGTGAGTTTTCGCCACATGATGTACAGCAGGCATCAATGTCATTGGTTGCTTACGCATCGGGTTTGCTTAACTTCATGCTGATTAAAGTGTTAGCTCCGGGCTATTACTCTCGCCAAGATACTAAAACTCCTGTGAAGTACGGCATTATCGCCATGGTCACCAACATGGTGTTCAACGCGATTTTTGCGTATTTCTATGGTTATGTTGGTTTGGCGATAGCGACGGCATTGTCTGCCTTTGTGAATATGGCCTTGTTGTATCGTGGATTGCATCTTGCAGGTGTGTATCAATTATCTAAGACAACCTTGTTGTTCAGTGCCAAATTGATTATCTCAGGCGTAGTGATGGTTGCGGCGATTTTATGGCAGTTGGATAATATGCAACATTGGCTTGAATGGAGCTTTAGCCAGAGAGCACTAACATTAACAGGCTTGATTGGACTTGGTGGCTTTGTTTATATTGTTTCGGTACTGATTTTAGGTATCCGAGTAAAACATTTAAAAGCAGCGACAGATTAATACTGATTAGTATATAATCCGTCGGTTTCACACAATAAATGATGCAAATAACAGGTTTTAGCTGATCATAATGGAACTGATCCGAGGTATACACAATATTAAAGCGCAGCATCATGGCTGTGTATTAACCATAGGTAACTTCGATGGTGTTCATTTAGGACATCAAGAGGTTCTGAGTCAGGTTTCTAAACAAGCTGCAGCATTAGGGCTCCCTTCTGTTGTCATGACGTTTGAACCACAGCCTATGGAGCTGTTTGCCCGAGGTAAAGCGCCAGCACGTTTAACTCGCTTACGAGATAAATATGTGCAACTGAGTAAGCTAGATATCAGTCGGTTGTTGTGTGTGAATTTCAATCAGTATTTTGCAAGCTTATCCGCAGAAGCATTCATTAAGGATCTTTTGGTTGATAAGCTTGGTGTGAAATTCTTGGTGGTTGGTGACGATTTTTGCTTTGGCAAAGGTCGAACAGGTAATTTCGCGATGCTTAAAGAAGCGGGCGAAAAATATGGTTTTGAGGTGGTAAGCACCCAAAGCTATTGCTTAAATCAATTACGGGTAAGCAGCACTGAGATACGGAATGCACTAGCGGTCGATGATTTGGCTGCAAGTGCTACCATGTTAGGCCGTGACTACAGTATTAGTGGTCGTGTGTCTCATGGTCGAAAACTAGGGAGAACTATCGGTTTCCCTACCGCTAACATTCCATTAAAGCGTTGTGTTTCTCCTGTATCGGGAGTGTATGTTGTTGAAGCATTGGATATCGACGGTGTTCCTGTCGGTGGCGTTGCTAATATTGGACAACGACCAACGGTTAATGGTGTAAGGCAGCAATTAGAAGTGCACTTTTTTGACTTTAAAGCCAATTTATATGGTAAACAGTTAGAAGTACGACTTTTGCACAAACTGCGCGACGAGATAAAATTTGAATCGTTCGACGCACTAAAGAATCAAATAGAATTGGATGCTGAAGCCGCAAGGGTGTGGCTGCTTCAGCTAAAGAATTAGTCGGATGATTCCACCGATTAACATAATGTCTAACTTCGCCCAATATAACGGAATTAAGAATCGATGAGTGATTATAAAGATACCCTGAACTTACCAGAAACAGGGTTCCCAATGCGCGGCAATCTGGCAAATCGTGAACCAGAAATGCTGAAGCGTTGGTACAAAGAAGATCTTTACGGCGAAATCCGTAAGGCAAAGAAAGGTAAAAAATCTTTCGTGCTGCATGATGGCCCTCCATACGCGAACGGCGACATTCACATTGGCCACGCGCTGAATAAGATTCTTAAAGACATTATTATCAAATCTAAGACCCTTTCTGGTTTTGATGCACCGTACATCCCAGGTTGGGACTGTCACGGTCTTCCAATCGAGTTAATGGTTGAGAAGAAGAAAGGTAAGCCTGGTCAGAAGATTTCGGCTGCTGAATTCCGCGAAGAGTGTCGTAAGTACGCTGCGGGCCAAGTTGAAGGTCAGAAAGAGAGCTTCAAACGTCTTGGTATCATGGGCGAGTGGGATAAACCTTACCGCACTATGGATTTCGGCACTGAAGCGAACATCATTCGTTCTCTAGGCAAAATCGCAGACAAAGGTCACCTTCTTAAAGGTTTCAAACCCGTTCACTGGTGTACTGACTGTGGTTCTGCTTTGGCTGAAGCTGAAGTTGAATATAAAGATAAAGTTTCTCCATCTATCGATGTGAAATTTACAGCAGCTGACGAAGCGGCGCTTCTAGAGAAATTTACTCTAGCGGAAGGTCACGCGGGTCAGGGCGAAATCTCTATCGTTATCTGGACGACAACACCGTGGACTCTGCCTGCTAACCGCGCAGTATGTCTACGTGATGATCTTGAATACGTACTTATCCAAGTTGAAGCGAATGGCGAACAGCCAGCTCAACGTATCGTTGTTGCTTCTGAACTAGCAAAAGACGTAATGGATCGTACAGGTATCGAGCACTTTCATAACCTTGGTTTTGCGACTGGTGCTGATCTTGAGCTTTCTCAGTTCAACCACCCGTTCTACGACTTTACTGTTCCTGCTGTTCTTGGCGACCACGTTACAACGGATTCAGGTACTGGTGTGGTTCACACTGCGCCTGGTCATGGTCAAGAGGATTTCGTGGTTGGTAAGAAGTACGACCTAGAAATCGCTAACCCAGTAGGCTCAAACGGCGTTTACCTGCCAGATACTGAGCTATTTGCTGGTCAGCATGTATTCAAAGCGAACGATTCTGTTTTAGAAGTTCTAAAAGAGAAAGGTGCACTATTGCATCACCACGCTTACGAGCACAGCTACCCACACTGTTGGAGACATAAAACTCCAATCATCTTCCGTGCAACACCGCAGTGGTTCATCTCTATGGATCAAGCTGGCCTACGTGCAAAAGCACTAGAGTCAACGAAGAGTGTTGAATGGATGCCAGAATGGGGTCAAAGCCGTATCGAAGGTATGATCGAAGGTCGCCCTGAGTGGTGTATCTCTCGTCAACGTACTTGGGGTGTGCCAATTGCTCTGTTCGTTCATAAAGAAACATCAGAACTTCACCCAGATAGCCCAGCTCTTATTGAAAAAGTAGCGAAGCTTGTGGAAGAAAAAGGCATTCAAGCTTGGTGGGATGTAGATGCTGCTGAACTGATGGGTGCTGAAGACGCTGACAAGTACGAGAAAGTACTTGATACGTTAGACGTATGGTTCGACTCAGGTGTAACGCACTTCTCTGTTGTGGATTCTCGTGAAGAGTACAACTTCCCGAATGAAGAAAGAACGCACAGTGCTGATCTTTACCTTGAAGGTTCTGACCAACACCGTGGCTGGTTCCAGTCATCTTTGATTTCATCTATCGCGATGAAAGACGAAGCACCATACAAGCAAGTGCTAACGCACGGTTTCGTGGTTGATGGTAACGGCCGTAAGATGTCTAAATCTATCGGTAACGTTGTTGCTCCTAAAGATGTAACCAACAAGCTAGGCGCAGATATCCTACGTCTATGGGTTGCTTCTACGGATTACACTAACGAAGTTGCGGTTTCCGACGAGATCCTTAAGCGTTCTGCTGATGCATACCGTCGTATTCGTAACACGGCTCGTTTCTTCCTAGCGAACTTGAACGGTTTCAACCCTGAAACTGACCTAGTGCCTGCTGAAGAAATGGTCGCACTTGATCGCTGGGCTGTTGGCCGTGCTCAAGCTGCACAAGAAGAGATTGTTAAAGCATACGGTGAGTACAACACTCACGGTGTGACTCAACGTCTAATGCAGTTCTGTTCTATTGAAATGGGTTCTTTCTACCTAGACGTAATTAAAGACCGTCAGTACACAGCGAAACAGGGCAGCCATGCTCAACGTAGCTGTCAAACGGCGCTTTACTACATCGTAGAAGCTCTAGTTCGTTGGATGGCGCCTATCATGTCGTTCACTGCAGATGAAATCTGGAACGAGATGCCTGGCGAGCGCGACACGTTTGTATTCACTGGCGAGTGGTTCGAAGGCCTATTTGGTCTTGCTGACGACGAAGAACTAAGCAACGAATTCTGGACTGAAATCCAGTCAGTTCGTGGCGCAGTGAACAAGCTTCTTGAAGATGCTCGTAAAGAGAAAACGATCGGTGGTGCATTGCAGGCTGAAGTGACTCTATACGCTGACGACGCACTGGCTGCTAAAATCAACAAGCTAGAAGATGAGCTACGTTTCGTACTTATCACCTCTGCTGCTGTTGTTAAGCCGCTTAGCGACAAGTCTGATACAGCTCAAGCGACAGACGTTGCAGGTTTATACGTTGAAGTTGCAGCAACTGAAGCTGAGAAGTGTGACCGTTGCTGGCACCACACTCCAGATGTAGGCACAATCGAAGGTCACGAGAAAATTTGTGGTCGTTGTGTGTCGAACATCGACGGTGAAGGCGAAGTGCGTAAATACGCATAACGACTCAGAGAAAGACTGAACTTTTTGTAAAAATCATAGCCCCAGTATCAACTGGGGTTATTTTTAATTATAGGAAATGTGTTTAACCGAGTTGAGTGCTCATCATCCCTTAAACAGGATGATTAAATGGGTACTGGCTTCGTAAATACTAGGAATAGAAATGAGTGAAGTTTCGTTAAAACAATCTGGTGTGCGTTGGTTATGGCTGGCTCTGTTGGTCTTCCTTGCTGATATCGGCATCAAACTCTTTGTCATGGACAACATGGGTTATGGCTGGGCAAACCGTATTGAGGTGTTGCCATTCTTTAACTTTTTGTATGTTCATAACTATGGTGCGGCATTTAGCTTTCTGAGCGATCAGAGCGGCTGGCAGCGTTGGTTGTTTACGGGTATCGCATTTGCGGTAACGGGTATGCTGACATACTGGATGAGCAAACTACCTGCAGCAGAAAAGTGGAATAACATTGCTTATGCGATCATCATTGGTGGCGCGGTAGGTAACGTGTTCGACCGTGTTGTACATGGTTTTGTGGTTGATTACCTAGACTTCTACTGGGGTACTTACCATTGGCCTGCATTCAACTTGGCTGATATGGGGATCTGTATCGGTGCTGCGATGATCATCCTAGATGGCTTCCGCAAGAAAGATGAAAGCAAATAGGCGACTCAGGTATTAATGAGTATTAACTAAATCGCTTTGAATTAGATTGCCCTAAAGTCAGTCTATGACTCACAGAATGGAATAGCCCTAAGCGCTGTCGGTTGATTCCGGCGGCGCTTTTTTTTATGCTTCAGTCAACAAGGAAGCAAAGCACAGCGCATCCTCAAATAATAAAGAAATCTAAGGAAAGTAACGTGGCAGCAATTAAAAATGATTCAGCAGTAACTCTACATTTTACGATTAAAATGAAGGATGGTTCAGTTGCCGATAGCACCGAAAATATGGGTAAGCCTGCGAAGTTCGTTATGGGTGATGGCAGCCTAAGTGAGAACTTTGAACAGTGCCTGATTGGTCTTGAAACGGGGACTGAAAAGTCTATCGAATTGAAGGCGCAAGACGCGTTTGGTATGCCAAATCCAGATCACATTCATCATATGGATCGTGCTAAGTTTGTTGGCGACTCTGAAGTCGAAGTTGGCACTATTATGGCTTTCTCTGGTCCTGATGGTATGGAAATTCCAGGTATTATCACTGAGATCGCGGGCGATTCAGTGACGGTTGATTTTAATCATCCATTAGCAGGCCAAGACGTTACGTTTGACGTTAACATCTTAGCGGTGGAATAACGATAGAATAACATCGCCTTACAGGTGTGGCACAACCCAGAGCTTCACTGTCTAGGCGCTTCACTGTAGAATGCGAACCTCGCTGACAGCGAACTCTATAGAAACAACCTTAGTACCGCGGTAAATGATGAGCAATGAAATGAAAATAATGTTAGCTAACCCTCGTGGCTTTTGTGCCGGTGTCGATCGTGCGATCAGTATTGTTGAGCGTGCACTCGAAATGTACCAGCCACCGATCTATGTTCGTCATGAAGTGGTACACAACCGCTTTGTTGTTGAAGGGCTAAAGCAACGTGGTGCTATTTTTGTCGAAGAGTTAAGTGAAGTGCCAGACGATAACATCGTGATCTTCTCTGCTCACGGTGTTTCTCAAGCTGTTCGTAAAGAAGCGAAAGAGCGCGAACTCACGGTATTTGATGCAACGTGTCCTTTGGTAACCAAAGTCCATATGGAAGTTGCTCGTGCGAGCCGCAAACATATGGAAGTGGTACTGATTGGTCACGCGGGTCACCCTGAGGTTGAAGGCACCATGGGTCAGTACGCTAGCCAAACTGGTGGTATGTACTTGGTTGAGAAACCAGAGGATGTACAGAACCTCGTGGTGAATGATCCAAGTAACCTGCATTATGTTAGCCAAACCACTTTGTCAGTTGATGAAACGGCGGATGTGATTGAAGAGCTGCGTCGAGTGTTCCCTGAGATCCAAGGCCCACGTAAAGACGACATCTGCTACGCGACTCAAAACCGTCAAGACGCAATTCGTGAGATGGCCGGTGATGTTGATGTCGTGATAGTTGTTGGTTCTAAGAACTCATCGAACTCAACACGTTTGAAAGAGCTGGCTGAAAAGCTAGGCACGCCAGGTTATCTAACCGATTGCCCTGAAGACATTCAAACTGAATGGGTTGAAGGGAAAAAGAAAATCGGTGTAACAGCCGGTGCTTCTGCTCCTGAAGAGTTGGTAAACCAAATCTTAGATCGTATTCGTGAGCTGGGTGCTACCGAGGTTGAAGAGATTCAAGGTCGTGAAGAGAACATGTTCTTCGAAGTACCAAAAGAGCTGCAGATTAAGCAAGTCGACTAATCGCTATTGATTTGTGACAAGATCGATTCGTAACTCTATTGATTCGCAAACACTATCGATTTGTAAACACTATTGATTTGTAAACAGCAGGAAGCCAACGTTGATGCGTTGGCTTTTTTGATCGTGCTTTGGAACAAGGCGTCGAATTTCTAACAGGTTACTGGAGACCGAGTAGCTCTTTCAGTGTCTTGAGGTAGCGGCGGCTGACAGGCACTTCAAAGCCAGTCAGAGTGATGATCTCCGCTAATCCATTTTCTAACAGTTTGATCTCTTGGATCGATTTTATGTTGATCAAATACTGTCGATGACAACGGATCAAATCGGTTTTTTCTTCCAAGATCTTTAGCGTTAACTGTGAGGTCGCCGTTTGTGAGGAGCTACGAACATGCACACCACTGATATCTGAATAAGCGCACTCGACCGTTTGGCTTGCCATGATCACAATGCGGTTGTGGCCGATACACGGGATCTGCTCTAAACGGCATGGAGCAATGGCAGAGATGTCTTGCTCCGGCGCTTTATGGTTCTGCTTGATGACCTTATTCAGACGACAAACACTCTTGTTTAATCGACAAGGTTCAACTGGCTTAAGTAGGTAGTCAAAAGCGTTATCTTCAAAGGCTTGAATCGCATATTGGTCGTAGGCAGTGACGAATACCACGTAAGGCATGGTGTCTGGATCAAGCATGCTTAACAGTTCAATTCCGGTAACCTGCGGCATTTGGATATCCAAATACACCACATCAGGCTTGAGTAGATTGATCTGTTTCAGTCCTTCGATCGCGTTACTCGCTTGGCCAATGATTTCCACTTCTCCGGTTTCGGTCAGCAGTTCAATCAGCTCTTCGCGAGCAAAAAGCTCATCATCGACAACTAATGCCTTTAACATCCTACAATCTTCATCTTGGTTCTATCCCTGCTTGGTTCACGCTTATCTTTTAAATATCTGCTTCTAAATGTTTCAACTCGGAGCTATTTGTCTCCGAAAATACCATTATTTTAGTATAGGTATGATAAAGCTCATTCGAGTAAATTGCTGTGGTTGAGATTCTATTTTTAGTGCTGAATCTTGTCCAAAGAAATTAGTGAGTCGTTTATCAACAATTTCCATGCCTAGTCCAACATGATCTTTCGATGGCTTTTGATAATTGCCCGCGTTGTCTTCAACGGTCAACTTGACCCCACCCTTGAAAGCCTCGCTATAGATCTTCACTTTGCCACCTTCCAGCATGTTAGAAATCCCATGTTTGATGGCATTTTCGACTAGCGGTTGTAGGGTAAAGCTTGGCAGTTGCGACTCATACAGTTGTGGGTCAATATCCCATTCCACTTCTAATCGATCGGTAAAGCGTGCCTTCTCTATGGTTAGATACGCATTAACGTGTGCCAGTTCGTCTTTGAGTTTTACAGTGTTGATGTTCTGCTTCAGGTTACTTCTAAAGAAGTGAGACAGATGTTGAATGAGCTCACGTGCTTTATCAGGGTCACGACGTGTAACGGCACTGATGGTGTTAAGTGCATTAAACAAGAAGTGTGGGTTCACCTGTGCATGCAACAGTTTGATTTCCGCTTGGGTGAGCAGCGTTTGCTGTTGTTGATAATTACTAAACAGGATCTGGCTCGATAAGAGCTGAGCGATACCTTCACCCATCGACATATTGATGGTCGAGAATAGTTTCAGCTTTGGCTCATACAGTTTGATGGTTCCGATGACTTCGTTTCCTGCTCTTAACGGGATAATTAGCGCGGAGCCTAACTTACAATCCTGCGAAAGGGAGCATTGGTATGGATTCTCTTTGCCATCAAGGTAGATGATGTCGTTCTGTTCCATCGAAGTGAGCGTGCTCTGCGATGAAATAGGGGTGTTCGGAATATGGTGTTCATCACCAATGCCGATGAACGCGAGGATTTTTTCTCGGTCGGTGATCGCCACCGCACCAACGTTGGTCTCTTCGTAAATGATCCGCACTATTTTTTGCGCGTTATCCGAATTGAATCCTCCATGCAAAATACCCACTGAACGCTCGGCGATGGTTAATGCGCGGCGTGAGAAAGTTGCCGAATACTTCTCGAAGATGGTTTTCCGATCTTGGATGATGCTCATGAACAGCGCCGCACCGACCGAGTTAGCAATGATCATTGGCGCGGCAATATCAGAAACCAGAGCATAGGACTGCTCGAATGGTTTCGCGACCGCTAACAGAATTAGCATCTGAATAATCTCTGCAAACAGGGTTACCGAGAAAACCACCAATGGATTAAACAGCTGGCTGGCTTTGTTCTTTCTCACTAGGTAAACGTGTAATAGGCCGCCAATCAAGCCTTCTGCTGTTGTTGAAATCGCGCAAGCTAGATCGGTGAATCCACCCAAAGAGTAACGATGGATTCCGCCAGTAAAACCGACCGCAAAGCCGACAACCGGACCACCAAATAGGCCACCCATAACGGCACCCATCGCACGAGTGTTGGCGATCGCGTCATTAATCTGCAGTCCAAAATAGGTGCCCATAATACAGAACAGGGAAAACAGAACGTAGCAGCTTATCTTATGACTTAAGCGTGAAGAGATGCTCAACAAAGGAAGAATCAGTGGAGTCTTGCTGAGCATGTAAGCAATCACTAAGTAGACACAGGTTTGTTGCAGCAGAGAGAGAATGAGTTCCATATTTTCACCTATTGAGACGCTGGTTAAGTGTAAAGCTCATTGCGTAGTAACGGTAGCTTTGCTTGTGTTTTCATTGGTTATATCGAGTTGCGATTGCTTTTCAGGCGGAGATACCAATATTGATGTACTAATGTTGATGTACCAATGCTGAGATACAGTAAAGCCCATCACAGAGGACGGGCTTTAGTCTTAATTTCCACGAATCACTGGGTGATTACGGGAGCAAGCGAAGTGTGTTTGGCTTGTTCTTTTGTCTCTCTATGAAGACGTGTCTCTTGTTCTCAAGAGTCTGAAAGAACTAGGCGGTTTTGGTGACGCCTTTTGCTTCTTTTTCTTCTTCTTCTTCATCAGCAAGGTCGATATCGCCTTTGCCTTTTGAAATTTTGATAACGTAAGCCGCAACACCGAATGCACTCACCACACCGATGATGGTTGAAAGCTGCATTGGTAGACCGAAGCCCAGCTGGCTATTGTTCAAGATGAATGTGATGCACACAGACGTCATGAAGATAGCTGGAACCGTTGTTACCCAGTGCAGTTTGTTGTGACGAAGTAGGTAAGCTGAAGCTGTCCACAGCATCATGACTGCTGTTGATTGGTTAGCAAAACCGAAGTAGCGCCAGATGATACCGAAATCTACTTGAGTCAGGATGCCACCAAGAACGAATAGCGGTAGAGCCATTAGTAGTCGGTTACGCAGTGTTTTCTGTTCCATGTTGAAGTATTCAGCAAGGATAAGACGGCTTGAACGGAACGCTGTGTCACCAGAAGTGATAGGTAGGATAACCACGCCAAGGAAAGCAAGGATACCGCCAAATACACCCAGTAGGCCAAATGAAGCGCTGTATACCACGTTACCAGGGCCGCCGTTTGCAATCGCGTCAGATAGAGATTCAACTGAACCGAAGAATGACAGAGCAAGCGCACACCAGATTAGAGCGATGATGCCTTCACCAATCATTGCACCGTAGAATACGAAGCGGCCGTTTTTCTCGTTTTCCATGCAACGCGCCATTAGTGGAGACTGAGTTGCGTGGAAGCCAGAGATAGCACCACAAGCGATGGTGATAAATAGAGCAGGCCAAAGCGGTAGATCGTTAGGGTTCATGTTAGTGAACATGTCTTTCATCTCGAAGCCACCCATGATTTGGTGCTCGTCAGACAGACCAATCGCAGTGATTAGGCCAACAGACATAAAGATAAGCAGTGCACCGAACAGTGGGTAGAAGCGACCAATGATTTTATCGACAGGGACAATCGTTGCGATGATGTAGTAAGCAAAGATGATGACAACCATGGTGCTCGTAGACATTACGAAATCAGTTTGGTCGTTCACTAGGTTAGTGATCATGCCTGCTGGAGCAGAAACGAATACCACACCAACAAGAAGCAGTAGAACAATGGCAAAGATGTTCATAAAGTGTTTTGCGCCATTGCCTAGGTAACGTCCAGTGATGGTTGGAACCGAAGCGCCACCATTGCGGATAGATAACATACCTGAGAAGTAGTCGTGTACGGCACCTGCGAAGATACAACCTAGCACGATCCAAAGCATTGCTGCTGGGCCGTAAAGGGCACCCATGATAGGGCCGAAGATTGGACCTACACCTGCAATGTTAAGCAGTTGAACTAGGTAAACCTTTGGCGTCGACATTGGAACGAAGTCCACGCCGTCTTGCTTGGTGTGAGCGGGTGTTTGACGCTTTTCATTGATACCGAAAATCTTCTCGATAAAGGCACCGTAAATAAAGTAGCCACCAATGAGTGCTGCAACACAGGTAAGAAACCACATCATAATTTGTTATCCCTGAATGTATTAATTAAGTCAGGGTGTATATTAAAGGAGTGTATGAGAAGAAACTTCCGCTATCAGAGTGAGTGGTCGAATAGCTAATTAAGTGGTGTTATAACTGATTGAGCGGTTTGCTCTCTTACTTGAGAGGACAACAACATACAATGAGTGGACATCAGTACGTGTTCAGCGGAGAATCGCCACAAAGGCAGCGCTTCGTCAGGAAGTGGTGAAGTAACAATATAAAGGATTGAAATGAAAAAAATAATAGCACTATTCGCCGTGGCATTTAGCCTTGCAGGATGCAGCGCCAATGTTCAAGATTTAGCGGCCGAAGGCAATTGGCAAGAGATTGGCTATCGTGACGGTATCAAAGGTAACACTCAACGTTCTTACCAAGAGATGACTAAGCTTGGAACGGTAGACCAATCAAGCTACAGCAAAGGATACTATCTAGGTGTTGCTGAATACTGCAACCCAAACCATGCTTATCAAATTGGCTTATCTGGCCAGGTTTATGAAGGCGTTTGTTCAGGTACGGAAGACGCTCAACGTTTCCGTATGGAATGGCAGCGCGGCTGGGATGAGTTTTCTAACGACTACTAAGCTCAAATTAGCGATTAGAAAATAAAAAGACCAGTGCCGCATGTGTACTGGTCTTTTTGTATGTCGTTAAAGTAGCTGTCTAAATGAGATGCGACAAACCAAACTGAGATTACTGATTATTCTCGACTGCTTTTCTCAAGAAGCCATTTTGTTGATCAAGTTGAGCCTTGGCCAGTTCTAAATCTAGCCCTGTTAGAATCATCAAAATAGATAGCTTCACATCATAATCGGTGGTTTTAAGTGTCGAAACTGCAAGGGCTTTGTCACACTCCGTTGCTTGGATTACGATACGAGCTGCGCGGGCAACCAATTTTTCATTGGTCGCTTTTACGTCGACCATCAAGTTCTGGTAGCTCTTACCAATACGAATCATGCTGGCAGTGGTCAGCATGTTGAGCACCAATTTTTGCGCGGTACCTGATTTGAGGCGTGTGGAACCGGTTAAGGCTTCTGGGCCAACCACTGGGCTTATCGCGATTTGAGCAATCTCAGCAATCGGAGAGCCAGGGTTACAAGACAGCGCAACCGTCACCGCGCCAATCTGATTGGCGTAGTTGAGTGCACCAATTACGTAAGGTGTGCGGCCACTAGCCGCGATGCCTACCACGACATCATTTTCTGAAAACTGAATTGCATTCAGATCTTCAATACCGAGAGTCAGCGAGTCTTCAGCGCCTTCTTTGGCTTTTAAAATCGCTTCGGGCCCGCCAGCGATGAGACCGATAACCATCTTGTCTGAAACGCCAAAAGTCGGTGGGCATTCTGAGGCATCTAACACACCTAATCGACCACTGGTACCTGCACCCATATAAATCAGTCGGCCACCGTTTTGAAAGGCATGAGCGATCTTATCAACCGCTTTCGCGATCTGTGGCAGTTCCGCTTCGATCGCTAAAGGCACTTGTTTATCTTGTTGGTTAATCTTTTCAACCACTTCGAGAGAGGTGAGCAGATCAATATCCATAGTGTCAGGGTTTCTCCCCTCCGAAACGAGGTGCGAGAGTGCTGATATGAGAGCGTCGTTACTCATAATGATCCTTAAATGATAATTCTAAAATGATGGTTCTAAAATTGTTTAGACAGCACGATAGAGAACGCCTAGAGAGGCCGCTCTGCTTGCGCCAGTCACTTCTGGTAAATTGCTTGGCAGTTGATGAACATGACGTTGGGCAAGCCACGCAAAGGCCATCGCTTCCATGTAGTCGGCATCAACGCCTTTACTGGTCGTTGAATCAACGTCCCAACTCGGAAGCAGTTCTGCCAACCTTTTCATCAACAATGGGTTTCTCGTCCCGCCACCACATACGTACAGCGCAGGTTGGTTACCCAAGCGATAAGCCTCTACTTCATTGGCTATCGTCAATGCGGTGTATTCACAAAGTGTGTGCTGAACATCTTCCGCTGCAAGGTCTTTAAATTCTGTTAATTGTTGCTCTAGCCACGGTAGATTAAACAGCTCTCTGCCAGTGCTTTTCGGTGGTATTTGAGATAGGTAAGATTCACTTAGAAGCTGTTCGAGAAAGGCTTGATTCAGTTGGCCTGTTAGCGCGAACAGTGCATCACGGTCAAACTTCTCACCCGTGTGTTTATCTACCCAAGCGTCCATTAACATATTGCCCGGGCCAGTATCATAGCCAAGCGTAGGATGATTAGGGCGCAATACCGAAATGTTCGAGATACCACCAATATTCAACACCACAACCGAGCTGTCTTGCGGGTGAAAGATCGTATGGTGAAACGCTGGCACTAATGGCGCACCTTGCCCGCCAAGCGCCATGTCTTTACGTCGAAAATCAGCGACTGTTTGAATCTGTGTTTTAGCGGCAATGATATTGGCATCACCCAACTGCATGGTAAATGGTGAATCACCCGTTGGCTGGTGGAATACCGTTTGGCCATGATTACCTATCGCAGTCACAGAGGATGCAGGTGTACCTGATTTGTCGAGAAGTTGCAGAACCGCATCAGCAAATAGATGACCAAGCTGGTGGTCGAGTTCACCAATGGCAATCAAATCCGTTTTCTGACCAATACAAACCTCAAGCAGACGGGCTTTGATATCCTCTGGCATAGGGAACTCATCATGAGCGAGTAATGTGATACCAGTGTCTTCTATCGAAACTAAGGCCGTATCAACGCCGTCCATACTCGTTCCCGACATCACACCGATATACAGTTCTTTATGATCCATTCCTAAGCTCTTGCCCTGCATTCTTAAAGTCTTCCACAGATTGGTTTAAAAACATTGTAAAGCAAATTTAAAGAGAATAATCTCGGGAAGTTTATGAAATTAGGTTTAATAAGGGATAAATATGGGACCGTTGTGGGTAGATGTTGCGGGCTATGAGCTAACAGCTGAAGACAGAGAAATTTTAGATCATCCAACTGTTGGTGGTCTCATCTTATTTGCTCGAAACTACCACGATAGCAAACAGCTTTCGGCGTTAAACAAAGAGATCCGCAAGGTAGCGAAACGTCCTCTTTTGATTGGTGTTGACCAAGAAGGTGGCCGAGTTCAGCGCTTCCGCGATGGATTTTCAATTATCCCTGCCGCTCAAGAATTCGCGACTAAGAATAATGGTGAGCAGTTAGCAGAACAAGCCGGTTGGTTGATGGCGGCGGAATTGATTGCCCATGATATCGATCTGAGCTTTGCGCCTGTATTAGATAAAGGTCACGACTGTAAAGCGATTGGTAGCCGGGCGTTTGGTGAAGATATTGATACCATCGTTCGCCACAGTAGTGCTTTTATTAAGGGCATGAAATCGGTTGGAATGGCGACAACAGGCAAGCACTTCCCAGGACACGGCGGTGTGATTGCTGATTCGCACCTTGAAACGCCTTACGATCCTAGAGACGACATCTTTGAAACCGACATGGCCATCTTCAAGGCTCAAATTGAAGCTGGAATATTAGATGCGATGATGCCTGCGCACGTGGTTTTTTCGCACTATGATGATCAGCCAGCGAGTGGCTCTGAGTATTGGTTACAGAAAGTATTGAAGCAACAGCTTGGATTTAAAGGCTTGGTGTTCTCTGATGACCTAACTATGGAAGGTGCTGCGATTATGGGTGGGCCAGCCGATAGAGCGAAGGCTGCTCTGAATGCAGGGTGTGACATGGTGCTGATGTGTAATAAGCGAGATGCACAAATTGAGGCTCTTGATCACTTAGCGATTCAAGAGGTGCCTTTAGCCAATTCATTGCTTAAAAAGCACAGCTTTGATTTATCGACGCTTCACTCGGATAGTCGATGGAAAAAGGCCTCAGAGCAAATTAAGCGAATGTTAAACGCTGGGTGATAAATAAACACTCTATAAGTTTGAAGAAGGCGATATGAGAAATATCGCCTTTTTTGTATGTGTGGGGCGCGGTTTAAACTGGTTTGTGTATCAGAGTGAATTAAAGAGGGTGTGTAAATTTTAATTTACAGTAAATGTTTTTTATTGTTTACACTTGCAATCGTTTTTGTAGCTGTTATTGTGTTTTTAAAGATTGTTAGCCCAAATGGAAATGTTGGGTGTAAAAATAAATATACAGGTTGAGTTATGCAGAAAAGTGAATTAAGCAATGTCAATATCATCGACGAACAGGTACTGATTACTCCAGAGGAGTTAAAAGCAAAACTGCCTTTGAGTGATAATGCTCGTCGTTTCATTCAAGAGTCTCGTGAAACTATAGCAAATATCATTCATAAGAAAGATCATCGCATGCTTGTAGTATGTGGCCCATGTTCTATCCATGATATTGAAGCTGCAAAAGAGTACGCGAAACGCTTAAAAGATTTATCTGAGCAGCTTAGCGACCAACTGTATATTGTAATGCGTGTTTACTTTGAGAAGCCTCGTACCACTGTTGGTTGGAAAGGCTTGATCAATGACCCACATCTAGATGGTACGTTCGATATTGAGCATGGTCTGCATGTTGGTCGTGAGCTACTTGTTGAACTCGCTGAGATGGAAATTCCACTAGCGACAGAAGCGCTAGATCCAATCAGCCCGCAATACCTAGCAGATACATTCAGCTGGGCAGCAATCGGCGCACGTACGACTGAATCACAAACCCACCGCGAAATGGCGAGTGGCCTTTCAATGCCAATCGGCTTTAAGAATGGTACAGACGGCAATCTAGGTACTGCAATCAATGCAATGCAGGCGGCTTCTTCTAGCCACCGTTTCATGGGTATCAGCCGTGAGGGTCAAGTTGCACTACTAACGACGCAAGGTAACCCAAATGGTCACGTAATTTTACGTGGCGGTAAGCAGACAAACTACGATTCAGTATCTGTACACGAATGTGAGCAAGAGCTGGGTAAGTCTGGCTTAGAGGCGGCACTAATGGTTGACTGTAGCCATGCGAACTCTCGTAAAGATTTCCGTCGCCAACCGCTGGTGGCTGAAGATGTCATCCATCAGATTCGTGAAGGTAATAAGTCGATTATCGGCCTGATGATTGAGAGCCATATTAACGAAGGAAACCAATCTTCAGATATACCTCTCAATGAGATGAAATACGGTGTATCTATTACCGACGCGTGTATCAATTGGGAGTCAACTGAGGCACTATTGAAACATGCACATACGGAGTTAGTCCCGTTCTTAGAGAACCGCCTGAAAGGTTAGTCAGAGTTTAAATTTAAGTGCCTCATCTAATGGGGCATTTTAAGATCTGTTGCTAACGAACCTGCATCAGTGCGGGCTTTTAGATTAGCACGGGCTTATAGATTAGTAAGGAATAAAATGGCCGTTGAACTGAACGAATTACGCGACCAAATCGATGCTGTCGATAAACAAATGTTGGATTTACTGGCTCAACGACTGGCTCTAGTAGAGAAAGTCGGAGAAGTAAAAAGTGAACATGGTTTACCTATTTATGTACCAGAGCGCGAAGCTGCGATGTTGGCATCTCGTCGTCAAGAAGCCGAGAAAATAGGGGTTCCGCCACAGTTAATCGAAGATATTTTGCGTCGTACTATGCGTGAGTCTTATGCCAGTGAGAAAGATTCTGGTTTTAAGTGCCTTAACCCAGAGTTGCGTTCAGTGGTTATCGTTGGTGGTAATGGCCAGCTTGGTGGTCTGTTTGGACGTATGTTCAAGCTTTCTGGCTACGAAGTGAAAATCCTTGGCAGCCAAGATTGGGATAAAGCCGATGAGATCTTAGATAATGCTGGCCTTGTAGTTGTAACGGTTCCAATTCACCTGACAGAAGGTGTGATTGCGAAGCTGGGTAACCTACCAAGCGATTGTATTCTTTGTGATTTGACGTCGATTAAATCAAAGCCTCTACAAGCAATGATGAACATGCACCAAGGCCCAGTGGTTGGGTTACACCCAATGTTTGGTCCTGATGTTCCAAGCCTTGCGAAGCAAGTGATTGTTTACAGTGATGGACGTGGTTCTGAAAGCTACCAATGGTTGCTGAATCAATTTGGTATTTGGGGCGCGAGCCTTTGCCAGATGGATGCTGCGGAACACGATCATGGCATGACTTTAATTCAAGCACTTCGTCACTTCACCTCTTTTGCTTACGGCTTGCACCTGAGTAAAGAGAATCCAAACATTGATCAGCTTCTGAAGCTAAGTTCGCCAATCTACCGACTGGAGATTGCGATGGTTGGCCGTCTGTTTGCTCAAGACCCGAACTTATACGGTGATATCATTCTTTCTTCGGATGAGAATATTGAGATGATTCGACGTTTCCATAGTCGTTTCGGTGAAGCATTAGAAATCTTGGATGGGAAAGATAAAGCCAAATTCGTTGATAGCTTTAATCAAGTCAGTGATTGGTTTGGCGACTACTCGCAGCAGTTCTTGCAAGAGAGCCAAAATCTTTTAAAGCAAGCGCATGACTCGATTCATCGTGGCTAATACTGATTTGAAATCATAAAAAAGAGCGACCATCTGGTCGCTCTTTTTGTTTGTGCTGAACGCTATGAAAACATTTGGCCTACAGTAGGCTAATAGCAATTAGATCATCATAGGCCAAACTAACAGATCTTATCTATTAACAACTAGTTAGTCGTGATAGGTTTTTTGCTCTCTTCACTCGATACCGTGTCGATGGTCGAGCTAATGTAAGGCACATTCGTCAGATTGATCTGCAAGCGAACCACATTATCAATCAATTGAACCAGTGGGCCCCACTTAACCTTTTTCTCTTTTTCGAACACGTAGTTGAAGTTCTCAGGTGTCCAATCCATCAAGTATTGAGGGTTCAGTGAACGACCAAGGAAGCGTACTTCATAATGCAAGTGTGGCCCGGTTGAGTTACCTGAGTTACCACAGCTTGCAATCACATCACCTTTACTCACAAACTGACCGCTGCGAACTTTGAATTTTTGTAGGTGCGCGTAAGAACTCATGAAACCAAACGAGTGACGCATAGTAATAAAGTTACCGAAGCCTTTTTTACTTGGGCGTACCGTTTCAATGACTCCATCTGCGGGCGCTACAATATCTTCACCACGCTTACACGTTAGATCGATACCAGTATGTACATGGCGTTTACCTGAAATAGGGTTAGTGCGGCTACCATAAGAAGAAGAGATACGTTGATAAGCCATAGGACTGTCGTTTGGAATCAAACGGAACATCGTCGCTCTTACTGCTGAATCTACCGCCGCAGCATCAATGCGATCTTCTAAAGAGATATCATCGGTAAGCAGTTCTTCATCAGCAAGACCCAGCACGGATTCCACATCAAATACACGCTTACCAAGCAGTTGAATGGTGCCTTCTTTTTCTGTCAGTGTTTGCGATAACGAGTGATTGGTTTCTACCTGCTCAGCGTAAAGAAACTCGGTTTGCTCTTTTTCAACAATCAGCGTTTCAATCAACTGTTGTGCATCGCCTGCTTGCATCGCGAGCTCTTGTTTACCTTCGAAGTGCATGTATGCAGCTCCGCCAATTAAAAGTGGCACTGAAAAAATGGCAGTGGTGCACATGAGCACGGCTTTTCGGCCGAAGTAAAACGTCTGTTCCCCTTGGTTAGAGGGAATAGTAATGGAAATTTTTTTAGACATGGTTCTGTATTAACTAAATGCTTCGAATAGAAAAAAGGGTAATGGAGATATTATTCCTTACCCAAATCGGTAAGGTGTTCAATCTCTCTGAAAAGCAGTTCATCGTCGCCGACATTAAGCTCAACAAGGCGCTTAAGGTGGCTAATACTATCAATATCTAAATGCTCTATGCGTAAACGCATTGAGGTATTGATGGTAGAGACTATCGTTGCTTCTAACTGAATATTGATATCACTGTTGGTGAGCTTAAAGCTGACTTGAACAGGAGCATCGTGGCTGAGTTGCTGCCATTTATCACACTGAATGAGTAAACCATGAAGAGATAAGTCTTGCACCGAGCCTGATACATTTACTTGTCCTTGTGAGATCTCAGTCGGGACTTGATAAATAACTCGTGAAAATTGACGTCTTTCAAGCATAGGTAATTTCTCTATATCAATAGGTAAATAGTAAGCCAGATATATCAAAGGCCGCTATTATCGCGGCCTTTGTTCAAAATACAAGCTAATTTACTTAGCAATACGCTTGTACTTGATACGGTGCGGTTCAGCCGCTTGTGCGCCCAGAGTCTTTTTCAGCCACTCTGTGTATTCAGTATAGTTACCTTCGTAGAAGTTAACTTGACCTTCATCACGGTAGTCTAAGATATGGGTCGCAATACGGTCAAGGAACCAACGGTCATGCGAGATAACCATTGCACAGCCAGGGAACTCAAGCAGCGCTTCTTCAAGTGCACGTAGAGTTTCGACATCAAGGTCATTGGTTGGTTCATCGAGTAGCAGTACGTTGCCGCCCGCTTTCAGCAGTTTCGCAAGGTGAACACGGTTACGTTCACCACCAGAAAGCTGACCGATGATTTTCTGTTGGTCGTTGCCTTTGAAGTTGAAACGAGAACAGTAAGCACGTGCAGGGATTTCGAAGTTGTTGATCTTAATGATATCAGCGCCTTCAGAGATCTCTTGGAATACTGTTTTGGTGTCGTCCATGCTGTCACGGAACTGATCAACAGAAGCAAGCTTAACCGTTTCGCCTAATTCAACTGAACCTGAATCTGGCTGTTCTGCGCCGCTTAGCATCTTGAATAGTGTTGATTTACCTGCACCGTTGGCACCTACGATACCCACAATAGCGCCTTTAGGCATGCTGAATGATAGGTCATCGATAAGAACGCGATCACCAAATGACTTCGTTAGGTTCTTAACTTCAAGTACCTTGTCACCTAAACGCTCACCTGGCGGGATGAACAGTTCGTTGGTTTCGTTACGCTTCTGGTATTGGCCAGTTGTGAGTTCTTCAAAACGAGCCATACGAGCTTTAGACTTAGCCTGACGACCTTTAGGGTTTTGACGAACCCACTCAAGTTCTTTCTCGATTGTCTTTTGACGTGCGCTTTCGCCTGATTTTTCTTGTTTCAGACGCTCATCTTTCTGTTCTAGCCAAGATGTGTAGTTACCTTCCCATGGAATACCTTCACCACGGTCAAGTTCTAGAATCCAGCCAGCAGCGTTGTCTAGGAAGTAACGGTCGTGGGTAATTGCCACAACAGTACCGCTGTAATCAACAAGGAAGTGCTCAAGCCAAGCAACTGATTCTGCATCCAAGTGGTTAGTTGGTTCATCAAGAAGCAGCATGTCTGGCTTCTCTAGAAGTAGACGACAGATCGCAACACGACGACGTTCACCACCGGATAGGAGTTCGATTTTCGCATCCCACTCAGGAAGACGAAGTGCGTCAGCTGCGCGCTCTAGAGCTGTCTCTAGGTTGTGGCCGTCTTTCGCTTGGATCAGTGCTTCAAGCTCGCCTTGTTCTTTAGCAAGCGCATCGAAATCTGCATCTGGTTCAGCGTAAGCTGCATATACTGCATCGATACGTTTAAGTGCGTCTGCAACATCAGAAACCGCTTCTTCTACGATTTCACGCACTGTTTTTGATTCGTCTAGTACAGGCTCTTGCGGTAGGTAACCGACTTTAAGACCTTGTTGTGCACGAGCTTCACCATCAATATCAGTATCAATACCAGCCATGATACGTAGTAGGGTAGATTTACCTGAACCATTTAGACCCAAAACACCGATTTTAGCGCCAGGAAAAAAGCTAAGAGAAATGTCTTTAAGAATTTGACGCTTAGGTGGAACAGTTTTGCTCACCCGAGACATGGTATATACGTATTCAGCCATTGCCGATCGATCCTAATTTATTGTTCAAAATTGTCGTCTATTTTATACCAATATCCCCAAAGATGTTACTCCTAGGACAGAAAAGCCATTCTTGAACTAATCCTTACCTATTATTGTCACATTGGTCATTAAAACTATATTTAATAAGCTTCTGAGGCGAAGTGTTAAATATTAATAATATTTACACTCAATCTCTTTACATTTGATGTGATGTCGGGCGTAAATAGACTTCACGTATTCATACACGCACTAAGGAAAGAGCGAATGTTTTTCCGCATTGGTAATACGAAAATTGCTGTGGCTGCATCGGCAATTTTGTCTTCATTTTCACTGGCTCCGATGGCTATGGCTAGCAATGCCTCCGAGCTTGAAATGCAGCGTGATGTTTATGACAGAGCGCAAGAGGTTTTAGACAACCGTGATCTAGAAGCTTACTCTGCGCTACGTAACAAAATTCAAACATATCCGTTAACGCCTTACACTGATTATCGCGCCTTCTTATTAGGCTTAGGTGATCGCACACCTGCTGAAGTGGATGCCTTTATTGAAGAGAATAAAGCCCTACCATTTTCGAATCGTATGCGTGCGCCTTATTTAGATTTATTGGCGGTTCAAAAACAGTGGAAGACGATCTTTGAGTTTCAAACCAAAGAGCCTGTTGGTGAAAAATATCAATGTATCTACTACCGTGCGAATTATGAGCAAGGAAACAAAGAGCTCGCCTTCAAAGGTGCGAAGCAGCTTTGGTTGAGTGGCAGTGGTGTCGATGATAGCTGTGATCCGCTCTTCGAAAGTTGGGATGAAGCGGGTTTAAGAACGGATGAGCTGATATTACAGCGAATGCTATTGGCGTTTGATAAACGAAACGGCAAGTTAATGACCTATCTGATCAAGCAATTGGATCATGATGAGTCAATTGCTCAAGCTAAGCAGATGAAGGCGTTGTACAACAAACCTGAAAATGTACTCGCGTTTGCTAAGAAGCACCCAGCGAATGAATTCTACCAAGCTCAAACCGAATTTGGTTTCGAGAAGCTCGCAAGGAAATCAGCAAGCAGCGCTCAAGAGGTTTTTGATGATGTTGTGAAAGCTCAAAAGTTTTCGAAAGAAAAATCCCAAGAGCTAGCAGATTACTTAACGTTCCGCTTGATCAATACCGACTCTGAAGAGTTGATGGCGTGGCGAGACAAAATGCTCGCGAGTTCATCAAAGCAAGTCTTGTTGGAAAGACGTGCTCGCTTAGCGATTCAGCATGCCGATTGGACTGGCTTGAAAGAGTGGATTGCGCGCTTAGATGATAAGCATCAGGCTTCGCTTCGCTGGCAGTATTGGCAAGGTAGAGCAGAGATAGCACTCGGTGATACTGCTAAGGGTAACAAACGACTGTCAGATATCTTGGGTCAGCGTAATTTCTACAGTGTAGCTGCGGCTAAGCAGTTAGGTAAGCCAGTTCAGTACCCAACATCGACACTCAAATACAACGCTGAAACAGTAAAGCCATTTGAGACCTCTTTGGTTCGAATCGGCGAGCTGATTGACCGAGATAAAATTGCGGCAGCGAAGAGTGAGTGGCGTTGGTTGTTAACCAATGCTGATAAAGATCAGAAATCAATGCTCGCAGCTCATGCTGCGACGCAGCGTTGGAACCACTTTACAGTGACAGCGAGCATCTCTGCGAAGATGTGGGACAACATAGACCTACGCTTCCCTGTTGCTCATAAGTGGTGGTTTAACTTCTACGCCGAAAAGCACGATATAGACCCGATTACCTTAATGTCTTTAGCGAGACAAGAGAGTGCGATGGATTCAGAAGCTCGCTCTCCAGTTGGCGCGCGTGGCATCATGCAAATTATGCCAAAGACGGCGCAATATACGGCGAACAAACATAAGATTAAATATCAGGGCAGCGATGATCTTTATGATGTCGGCAAGAACATTGAGATTGGTAGCCACTATCTAGATGGCCTATTAGCTCAATATGATAACAACCGTATTTTTGCATTTGCTGCTTATAATGCAGGCCCGAGTCGTGTGAAACAATGGCGTTCACGCAGCGATGAAAAGCTCGATGCATTTGCTTTTATCGAAATGATTCCATTCAAAGAGACTCGTGGCTACGTTCAGAATATCTTGATGTTTGAGACTTACTATCGAGATATCTTGGGCGAGAAAGGGATGTTTTTAGCGCCCCATGAGGCCGAAACGAAATACTAGGGGGTCGGTACTTTCTCCGAAACTGAGTAATATTAAAGGCAGTGAGTGCGAACCAGTTCCACTTGCTGCCTTTTTACATTGGATCAAAGCAAGTGTTTCGGTATAAAGTGTTAAACGCTTTCAATCATTAAGCGGCTACTTCAAGCCAAAATTTAAAAGTAAGTGTAGAGATATGGCATCACAACCTGAATATGAGAATTGGCAACAACTAATGGATTTGGTAAAAACAGCGGCTGAGAAAGATCAGCATGAACTGTTGTTGACCATGATGATGACACCTGATGAGCGAGATGCTTTGGTTGCTCGAGTGAATATTCTTTGCGAACTCATGAAAGGGGAAATGTCACAAAGACAGGTGAGCCAAATGTTAGGTGTGGGTGTGGCTACGATCACGCGAGGCTCTAATGAGCTAAAGGCTAAATCTGAGCAAGAGAAAGCGGCAATTGCAGAGCTGTTACTCAAGTAAGCATTTAAACAGTAAGCCTTAAGAACTTGATAAACACGCTAACCATAGGTTAGCGTTTTTTGTTTTTATCCCGCTCAATGATATTACCTCTAGAGAGGCGAAATATCGTGTTTCTTAAACAAGACTAAGCAGGGAAGTGCTTAGGGTTAACAAATGGGATCAGCGCTAGGATTAAAGCTTGGCTATATACAGAACTGCGAGATAGTTGGTTATGTGTCAATAAGCCAATCGCACCGCCTTTTTGCTTTATGTTGTCGGTGCCGAATACTTCATCCATCACATCACCTAGCTCATTCGCATGCTGGAGTTTATCAAGCACAACGGGTGGCAGCATCAAGCTTGCAGATCGAGATTCTCCGCGCTGACCGTTTGCTTCAACGACCATCCAAGCAAATGTAACCTTTCCTTCTATTCCAGACTCTAATCCAACATAAAAATCCGCATCAGGTTGAGCTTGAGTTGCGTTGTGAACGCGATTTACCGCACCTTGATAGGTCTCGTCGTTGCTCATCGGTTGATCAGAGACACCGCTAGGGACGCTGATGCCTTTGAAATCAAATTCAGTATCAGGAAAAGCAGATAAGAATGCACTTTTAACGGCGTTAATTTTAGCTGGGTTCAGCGATGCGATGATTACAGATTTCATGTATTGGATTCTTTTTTTTATCGATTAAATTGAGTTGATGTTGTCGGTACCAATCACTCAGTTCTTCTAATGGCATAGGTTTACCGAAGTAATAGCCTTGCAGCATATCGCACTGTGCTTCTTGCAACCACTGATGCATGCTTTCAGTTTCGATGCCCTCGGCTGTGACCTTCTTACCCTGAGCATGACATAACCCGATAACCGGTTTCACTATGTTCTGATTATCGGTCTCAATTAAGGTGTCTAAAAAGGCTTTATCGAGCTTAATTTTTTGAGTTGGATACTGCACCAGTTGAGTGATGGAGGTGTAGCCAGATCCAAAGTCATCAATGGCTAATCGATAGCCCATATCAGACAGTTCGTTAAGCAGCGGAAAACCTTCAGAGTTTGAGTAAAAGGTTTCGGTAATTTCAAAATCAATCAAACTTGGCGGAATTCGATTTAAATCGGCGTGCTCTTTGATGAAGTCAGCAAGATCAGTCGTTTCAATCCCAGCAGAAGATAAGTTAATCGACAACTGAATTGAGTGATCAAATTGAGCCTGAAGTCGATGAAAAGAAGCAAATGCATTCTGAATGACCCACTGATCAACCTGATCGAATAATCCTGTTTGCTCGGCAATTGGAATGAATTCATCAGGTGGAACCAAGCCTAGTTGCTCCGAATTCCAACGTAATAACACCTCAACACCAATAACATGGGTTCCTGTTGAATCCATGTACGGCATATAAACGAGCCTAAATTCATCATCAAAGTTCTTGTCTTTGAGTGCGCGCTCAATATTTGCTTGGCGTTGAATCGCTTTGTCTAAATCTCGTGAATAGTCAGCAAATTGGTTTTTACCTGCGCGTTTGGCTTGGTACATCGCGGTATCAGCGTTCGACAGTAGCTTTTCGATGGAATGGCCATCGTTGGGGTAGGTCGCAATACCAATACTGACCGTGATCGGAAAGCTCCCTGATTCTGTGATAAAGCCTTTTTGTAGTGGCGTCAGTAAGCTATCAGAGAATCTATGCGCGATATTCCCTTGGCGAGTAGGGGCGTTAATGTACACAACGAACTCGTCTCCAGAAAGTCGGGCGGGCATACAATGAGCGTCAAATTCTGTTTTATAGTGGCTACAAATATCGGAAATACGCTGAGCAAAACTGACCAGAATGGAGTCGCCGATTTGATGTCCATATTTGTCGTTCACAAACTTGAAGTTATCTAGGTCAAAGTAGAGAACCCAGGTTTCGGTATTCGAGCTAGGCTTGGGTAATGATTGCTGAACGAAGGTTTGAAATTGATGCCTATTGGCTATTTGGGTTAATTGATCATTCTCGGCCAATAGCTTGGTCTGTTGGTAGGTGTTATCTAGCTCTTGGTACATATCATAAAAACGCTGTGATAGGCGGCCAAGCTCATCACGAGTGCCTAAGCGCTCAATGTTCTTACGTTGTTTTTTTTCGACTTGCTGCAGTTGTCGGTCGAGTCGTGTTATCGGGGATATCACACTGCGAGACAAAAGCATGAGTAGCAGAGCAACCGTCACAAACGCGGATAGTGCAAAGGACAAACTCAGCTTATTCCAAATTGATTCGAGCTTGTTTTCCAATAGGAATGGCGCCGGGTCAACTGTGGCGTAAAGTTCTGGCGCAAGCTTGACTGAGTGGGTGACATTATTTTCCAGGGAAACCGCTATAGATGTGAAGAATAAGCTGGTTTGGTAGTCGAACTCTATCTGTTTTCTCAACGCATTAAATTTATCGAGAGAGACTGACACAACAACAAAGAACACATCGTCGGGGTGATTGTTTGCGGTTGGGAAAATCGTTTTCTTGTCTACCTTCTCGTAGTGAACCAACATCCCTTCACCTTGAGAGTTTTGAATATAGTTGGTACTTGATGCTGCTAAGGTGTCTTGATAGTACTGATCCACAAAATCCAATATTTTGCTGTCAATCTGAGTGCGTGAGTCGCTGTTATTATCAGCGTAATAACTCAATTTTCGCTGACTATTGAGAAGCGCTAACCCGGTATAGCTTTCATCGTCATCTTGCAAGAAGTGTATGGCTTCTCTAAGGTTACTAACCAGTTCAAGATCGCGAGATAGGTTTTGTTCAGTGAGAAAGTAACGCTTCACCATGTCACTTTGGGTCAAGGTGTAAGAGTAGCTATTTAGGAACGAGCGAGACTGTCGAAAATATCCTGCCAACTTTTCCATGTTTAGCTGAAGTGCGTTGTCTTCGCGTTTGATAAAACTGCTTTTCTGCGTTGAATAAATAATATAGCTAGAAGCTGCGGTACTGATCAGTATCACAGGGGTTATCAGTAGTAAGATTTTAGTACTTAGCTTCATAGTTAATGACAACACTATTTATAATTTAAGCGCGTAAGTTTATGTTACTTAATACTTACTCGCTATTAATTACACGTAGTTCGATGATTTCCTGTGAAGGGGGTAAGGTTTTGTCTTTATTGATAAAAAAGCCACTAATGAGTTTTTTGTTAAGAAGGTGTTGAATGGTGTGGGTTAGAAGGCATGTACAGCCAGTGAAATAATCGAGTCATGTCTCAGGAATACGTAGTGTGAGTATTCCTGAGTACGAGTTATTCCACTAGCCGCTGGTTTTAGCATTTGGCCTACTGTAGGCCAAGTGGTTATAGCAGATTTAAACTTATGCCAGCTTTAAACGTTTGTTCGTTAAAAACTTATGTTCGCCAAAAGCTTATGTTCGTTAAAAGCTATGACAACTTAACCTGCGTGGCTTTGATGTTTTCACTTGGATAACAACCCAACACTTTAAGGTGACGAGTAATGGCAGTTAGTTCCGTTATCGCTTGCTGCATATTATCTGCATCCAAATGTGCTTCTAAATCAACGTAGAACATCTCTTCCCATGGGTTGCCCATGATAGGACGAGATTCCAGCTTAGTCATGTTGATGCCCAAGCGTTGTAGGATTAGTAGAGTTTCTACCAAAGAACCCGCCTCTTGAGAAGTCGACATGATCAGTGTCGTTTTAGCTGGGATTTGAGTTGATACTTCTACCGGTTTACGCGCCACAACGATGAAACGAGTGTGGTTCTCAGTTTGGTTTGCAATGTTGCCTTGGATTGGCTGAAGCCCATAAAGCTTGCCGCTCGATGCATTGCCAATTGCTGCCACATCATCGCCTTCCAGATCTTTAACCTTCTTCATTGCATCAGCTGTACTTGCGCAAGACTCAAGGCTGACACCTTTAAGACGACTCAAAAACTCACTGCACTGTTGGTGAGGTTGTGGGTGTGAATAGAGGGTTTTGATGTCCTCTAAACGAATATCATTTTTCGCAACCAAGCAGTGTTCAATTGGTTGAGACAGTTCACCAACGATATAAAGCGTTGTGTGTTGCAGTAGGTCGTAGACCTCATTGATTGAACCTGAACTGGTGTTCTCAATCGGCAACACACCGTAATCGGCATGACCAGATTCCACCGTCGATGCCACTTCTTTGAAATGATTGCAGTTAAGCTCTATCAATTCCATATTCTTACGGCTGAAATATTCACGGCTAGCAAGATGAGAATATGATCCCTTAGAACCTAAGAATGCAACGCGAGCCAGAGGTTTACGGCTTTGCGGGTTCGCTAGGTTTTGTAAGTATGACTGCTGTAGTAAAACGGAATCTTCGATGATGGTGTGAAACAGTTTAGTAATGTACTGTGCATCAAGCTCATATTTATCTTTACCGTTGTTAATCAGCTTAACCAGAAGCTGCTGCTCACGAACGGCATCGCGTACAGGCTTTGATGTTTCTACCTTGCTTTTCGCAACTTCGATACTGAGTTTGCGACGTTCGGAAAGTAAACTCAGCAGTTCGTCATCTAAATCATTAAGACGAAGGCGGATATCATCCAGTGAAATTGAGCGGTCAGTCATAAATGTGTCCTTATAAAAAAGCCTCCCTAGTGTGGGAGGCTTCTTGTTCGTTTTTGACTTGTTTTTCTAAAACGACTCAGCCTCCGATTTACGGAAGAAAAAAGAAGTCAAAAATAAACAAAGATTGAGTGTGCATAAAAAGTGATTGTTTTATGAATGTTTAAACACAATAAGCAAGCGAGCTACGAGCGTCAAGCAAAAAAATAGCGCCCTGAGGCGCTATTTTTTAATCTGTTCTCTTTCCTTATTCTACTTCAGCTTCTAGCTCTTCGATTTCAGGCTTTTCAGCGCGGCGCGCTTCAGGTTTATGGCGTAGCTTGTTGAGTTGACGCTCTAGTTTTTGTTCTACTTCGTTGATAGCTACGTAGAGGTCGTCATGGATTGATGAAGCAACAAGTTGGCCTTTTGGTACGGTTAGAACCGCTTCAAATTTTTTCTTCTTGTTTGGTTCTTCGCTAAAGCTCGCTTGGCAGCCAATGATGTCTACTTGCCATTTATCCAGCTTTTTAAATTTGCTTTCTATGTGATCACGGATTGCAGAGGTAATGTCGATGTTTTTACCAGTGATGTTCATTTTCATAGAAGTTTTCCTCTGTTGTATCCCTCATGGGTTAACTTCAGATTACGACTTCTAGGAATAAAGAATGTGATCTAGATCTTGTTTTGGTTGGGTGGGATAAGCATTAAAATCAAATGTGATCTCACGCAAATCTTAGTATCTTTTTGGCGAAAAATGCTTGTTATCTCTATGAAAAACGATAACTTGGAGGCAAGGCTTCGCTAAAAATTAAACCAGTTTTTAGGGGCGTCCTACAGCCTATGGAAAGTGCTTGATTGAAATTTACTCAATAGTGTTTTGTGATATAGGTCTCGCGTTCTAGATCGCTACGTAAGCTTCTTCAGAATTAGATAAACAAAAGCCGCATAAGTTTTCTTATGCGGCTTTTGTGTTTTTAATTTGCCTTAGTGCCTTAGTGCCTTAGTGCCTTAGTGCCTTAGTGCCTTAGCTCCCCTGGCTCTTAGGGTTGAAGACAAACTAATCGTTTGTTTTGAGTAGTCTGGCTGTCCCATTTTCTCGGATAGCATTGATAGCTTGTAACTGCTTATAGATTACAAAGTAACGGTTGATGTTGGCGACATAGGTCACCGGTTCTTTGCTCACGTATTTACGAGTGATGATTTCTACGTTTTTAAACCAGATGTTTGGGTTGTAACCTTTCTGCTTGGCAATGCGCCTCATCTTTCTGATCTTAGCAGGACCAGCATTGTAAGAAGCCAAAGTGAAGTAGATTTGGTTATCTGCCGTAATGGCAGGGTCGTCAAAATACCTGTCCTTAATGAAACGCATGTATTTCACACCCGCATGGATGTTGTTATCCACCTTATGTATGTTTTTGATGTTGACGTTTTTGTCTTTGGCGGTACTTGGCAACACCTGCATCACACCAATAGCTCCACGATGAGAAACTCGGCTTTGATCCAGTCCAGACTCTTGGAATCCTTGTGCAGACATCATCAAAGGGTCGAATTCGTATTGACTCGAATACTTTTCAAAAACATCTGACAGCTTAGCCACTCGGTCTATTTTATTTGGGTTGAGCGCTCTACCTAACCAGCGAGTGTTGTCGATGTATTTCTGATAGATAACATTTCCAAGTAGGGTACCTGTTCGTGCCGTCTTGACGTATTTGTTGATCTCTTTTTTTAGTTGAGGGCTGTTTTTTCTTAATGCCCACGCTATTTGGCCATTTTCACGTAAGGGTAAATCGTGATGGACCTGAATGTTTTCCATTACGTCAGTCCATAACTTTGCTTTATGGCTATCTAGGATTGTGCCTTGTATATAGCCTTGGTTGACCAACTCTATCAGCTCGTAGTCTTGTAATGACTCCTCAATAAAGTGGACATGCAGCGGTGGTAAGTCTAATTCATTCAGTTCTTTATTGACTCTTTGTACACTCTCGAAGTAACTCGAACTTGCACGGATCCAAACCTCTTTACCGCTCAGTTGCTTGATTTCGGTGATAGGGGCTGAGTTCTTTCCTGTGATAATCAGCTCTTTTCCATTTTTAATCATTGGGTCGGAAAAATCGATGATTCGTAATCGCTTGTCGGTGATCGTCAGGTTCGCGACAGCGACGTCGCCATAACCAGATTCTAATGAGGGAAGTAGATCATCTCGCTGCACTGGGATTATTTGAACATTGAGGTAAGGGTGTTTCTTACGAAGGCTCTTCTCAAAGTGGTAGAGCATTTCAGCCACGATGCCTTTTGGTTTGCCATCCTCGATATAATAAAAACCAAGATCAGCAGACACGAGCACTCTAACCGTTCCTTTGGTTTTGAGCACATCTAAGTCACCCATGTAAGGCTCGTTGCTTAACGGGGACAGTTCTAATGCGTAGGATAATTGGCTAAATAGCGATATCCAGATAAATAATAACAACCTACTCACATCCACACTCCATGTTGATGTTTTGTTAAAAGTTATCTTTTGAAGATACCGTGTATTATGCGATTCATCAAGTTTACGAAATTAAGTTCAAAAAAAACGCGCTAATAAATTAGCGCGTTTTCGAATAAATATGACAACGTTGATTAAGGCAGTGGGTTTAACTCAATCAATTTTTCTGTTCTTGAAGCTGCGTCTTCTAAACCTAGTTGTTTATAAGCTTCTAACTGAATATCCAAAGACTTACGTGCAGCAATTGTGTCTGGGTAAGTCTTCTGCAGTTCTTGTGTTCGGTTTACAGCTGCAATCCAAGCTTCACGGCGTAGGTAGAAATCAGCGGTTGCTAAGTCATACTCTGCGAGGCGGTTCTTAAGTGCGAACATGCGTTTTTGCGCATCTTCCGCATAAGGGCTGCTAGGGAAGCGTTCCAGTAGTCGTTTGAAGTCAGCAAACGCGAGTTTCACTGGTTCTGGATCTCGGTCACTACGGTCGATATTAAAAATGTCGTGCATGAAGTTTCGGTCTTGTGCCATGTGCGTTAGGCCGCGCATGTAAAGCACCCAGTCTTGTTTTTCATGAGTCGGGTTTAAGCGTAGGAATCGAGAAATGGTGGCAAGGCCTAACGCCAAGTCATCATTTTTGTAGTACGCGTAAATCAGATCTAGCTGTACTTGTTCCGAATAGGCGCCGAATGGGTAACGAGAGTCTAAGGCTTCTAGCTTTTCGATTGCAGAAAGCCAGCTACCGCTCTGTAGGGACTCTTGAGCGTCAGAGTAAAGAACCGATGGTGGTACATCCGGTACTATTTCTTCAGTACTTGAACAGCCAACTAAGAGTGATACGGCTAATAGACCCGATAAAGTAAGGTGTTTCATGTCAGGCGTCGATTCCTTGAATTAAATATTTCGTAAGCTTCCGTTACTTTCTAACCAGTAACAGATACAATGATGCAATTATTCTATTTTATCCATACTAATGGGTATTAGTCTCACGGTTTTTAAAAAAGTTCGATATGGCTCAGCAGATAACATTAACAGACACAGTAAAAAGCAGCCAGTTAGGTCAACGTTTAGACCAAGCTGTCGCTGAACTATTTACCGATTTTTCTCGCTCTCGTATTAAAGAGTGGCTTCTTGACGGCAAAATCCAAGTGGATGGCGAAGTTATCACTAAACCGCGCACCATAGTTTTGGGCGGTGAAGCGATCATCCTACAAGCGGAGCTTGCAGATGAAGAGCGCTGGGAAGCACAAGATATTCCGTTAAACATTGTCTATGAAGATGATGATTTATTGGTTATCAATAAGCCTCGCGATCTGGTTGTACACCCAGGCGCAGGTACGCCGGATGGAACCATACTAAACGCATTGCTTTTCCATTACCCTCAGATTGCAGAAGTACCGCGTGCGGGTATTGTGCACCGTCTTGATAAAGACACAACCGGTCTTATGGTTGTGGCTAAGACGGTTCCAGCTCAAACTCGCCTTGTACGTGCTCTTGCTAAACGTCGTATCACTCGTGAATATGAAGCAATTGCTATTGGTAAAATGACCGCGGGTGGTGTGGTTGAGAAAGGCATTAGCCGTCATGCAACTAAACGTACTTTAATGGACGTGAATGAATTAGGTAAGCCTGCGGTAACTCACTACCGTGTTGCGGAGCATTTCCGCGAACATACTCGTATTCGTCTACGCCTAGAAACAGGTCGTACTCACCAAATCCGTGTTCATATGTCATACCTTCAGCACCCTCTGTTAGGTGATATTGCATACGGTGGTCGTGCACGTATTCCAAAAGGTGCATCTGAAGAGCTGACGACAATGATTCGTTCTTTTGATCGCCAAGCGCTGCATGCTGTAATGCTTAAATTTGTTCACCCTATTACTGGTGAAGAAGTTGAGTTCCACGCACCTGTTCCAAATGACATGGTTGTGATGGCAGAAGCATTACGTGTTGATGCTCGCGAAAATCACGAAGACGACATTTAATCATGTCAATGATCATCCCTGACTGGAACGCTCCTCAAAACGTGAAAGCATTTGCTTCGACTCGTTTCGATGGTTGTTCTACAGGTGCTTATCAAGGGTTAAACCTCGGTATGCACGTTGGGGATGATACTTCGCTTGTTGAAAGCAATCGAGAATGGCTAAAGCAACAATCTAAGATGCCCACGGCTCCAGTATGGCTAAATCAAACTCACTCAACGGATATCGTTACAGTTTTAGAACCGGTGACGAATGTTCTTGATGCTGATGGTGTATTTACCTCTGCAAAGGGTATTGTGTGTTCAGCGATGACGGCAGATTGCTTGCCAGTACTTCTTACCGATACCAAAGGCACTCAAGTCGCGGCTGTTCATGCGGGTTGGCGTGGTCTTGCTGGTGGCATTCTTGAAAATGCCGTCGCAAAGTTTTCAAATCTAGATTCAGATAATCAGATCATGGCTTGGCTTGGCCCTGCAATTGGCAAAGATGCATTTGAGGTTGGCAACGATGTGTTGGAAGCTTTTGTTCGTTTTGACCCTCAAGCTAAATTAGCATTTCAAGCCAAAGCTAAACCGGGCAAATGGCTGGCAAACATGTCTCAACTCGCGACTCAACGATTAATGAAAGTTGGCGTGACTTCAGTGACAGACTCGAATCTATGTACATACGCAGATTCAGATGCTTTCTATTCTTATCGCCGTGATGGCATTACTGGGCGTCAGGCTACATTTATTTGGTTAGAGTAATCTCTGGCTAGTACAACCACTCATCCAGCTCATTTATATTTTCATATAAGCTCTATTCTTCACTCTTATCCCTTGAAAATCCGCGTTACCGTATCCATCTTCTAACCATAAGATAAACATATCTAAGAGTAGGAAGGTTGGCATGCGTCTCGATCGGTTCACTAGTAAATTCCAAATTGCGATATCTGATGCTCAGTCGCTCGCATTAGGTCGTGATCACCAATATATAGAACCTGTGCATCTAATGGTGTCTTTGCTTAATCAAGATGGCAGTGCGATTCGTCCATTGCTTACTATGCTGAACATTGATGTTGTTCAATTGCGTTCTAAATTGAGCGAAATATTAGACCGAGTGCCAAAAGTAAGTGGTATCGGTGGTGATGTTCAGCTTTCGAATGCCATGGGAACATTGTTCAACCTATGTGACAAGGTCGCGCAAAAGCGCCAAGACAGTTACATATCTTCAGAAGTATTCCTACTCGCTGCAATTGAAGACAAAGGTCCTTTAGGGAACTTACTTAAAGAGTTAGGCCTTACTGAGCAAAAACTATCTCAAGCTATCGAGCAAGTTCGTGGTGGTCAAAAAGTCGATGACCCGAATGCGGAAGATAGACGCCAAGCATTAGAGAAGTTCACCATTGATCTGACCGAAAGAGCAGAGCAAGGCAAGCTAGATCCTGTGATTGGTCGAGACGATGAAATTCGTCGCACTATCCAAGTACTTCAACGCCGTACTAAGAATAACCCTGTCATTATTGGTGAGCCTGGTGTCGGAAAAACGGCAATCGTTGAAGGTTTAGCGCAGCGCATTATCAATAATGAAGTACCGGAAGGCTTGAGAGGGCGACGAGTTCTTTCATTAGACATGGGCTCTTTGATTGCAGGTGCTAAATATCGTGGTGAATTTGAAGAGCGCTTGAAATCAGTTCTCAACGAATTATCGAAAGAAGAGGGCAACATTATTCTCTTCATCGATGAAATTCACACCATGGTAGGAGCAGGTAAAGGCGAAGGCTCTATGGACGCCGGTAATATGCTGAAACCAGCATTGGCTCGTGGTGAGCTGCATTGTGTAGGCGCAACGACACTCGATGAACATCGTCAGTATATAGAGAAAGATCCTGCATTAGAGCGTCGATTCCAAAAAGTGATAGTCGATGAGCCAACCGTTGAAGACACAGTTGCGATTCTTCGTGGTTTGAAAGAGCGCTATGAACTTCACCATCATGTAGAAATTACTGACCCAGCGATTGTAGCGGCGGCAACGTTATCTCATCGATACGTTTCAGATCGTCAGTTACCAGATAAGGCGATTGATCTCATTGATGAAGCGGCTTCGAGCATTCGCATGCAGATCGATTCAAAACCTGAGTCGCTAGATAAGCTCGAGCGCAAAATCATTCAATTGAAGATCGAACAGCAAGCTCTGACGAATGAAAATGATGAGGCCAGTGAAAAGCGCCTGCGCACGCTACAAAGCGAACTTTCTGAGAAGGAGCGGGATTTTGCTGAGCTTGAAGAAGTTTGGAACGCTGAAAAAGCGGCGCTTTCCGGGACGCAACATATCAAATCAGAGTTAGAACAAGCTCGTATGGATATGGACTTTGCAAGGCGTGCTGGCGATCTTAACCGAATGTCTGAATTGCAATATGGTCGAATCCCAGAGTTGGAGAAGCAGTTAGACCTCGCGACTCAAGCTGAAATGCAAGAAATGACCTTATTACGTAATAAGGTAACTGACGCTGAAATTGCCGATGTTCTTTCAAAGCAAACCGGCATTCCGGTTTCTAAAATGCTAGAGGCAGAAAAAGAGAAGCTTCTGAAAATGGAAGGTGTTCTGCATAAGCGGGTTATTGGGCAAGCCGAAGCGGTAGAAGTGGTATCGAATGCGATTCGTCGTAGTCGTGCTGGTTTATCCGATCCAAATAAGCCGATTGGTTCTTTCTTATTTCTTGGTCCAACGGGCGTAGGTAAAACCGAACTGTGTAAAACATTGGCTAACTTCATGTTTGATAGTGACGATGCCATGGTTCGTATCGATATGTCTGAGTTTATGGAGAAGCACTCAGTGGCTCGTTTGGTTGGTGCTCCTCCAGGTTACGTTGGGTATGAAGAAGGTGGTTACTTAACTGAAGCTGTTCGTCGAAAACCTTATTCTGTGATTCTGCTTGATGAGGTAGAGAAAGCGCACCCTGATGTTTTCAATATTCTATTGCAGGTTTTAGATGATGGACGATTAACTGACGGACAAGGTCGCACGGTCGATTTCAGAAATACCGTAGTGATCATGACATCTAATCTTGGCTCTTCGAGAATTCAAGAAAACTTCAATACGCTCGATTACCAAGGAATAAAGAATGAGGTGATGGAAGTAGTAGGTAAGCATTTCCGCCCTGAGTTTTTGAACCGTGTTGATGAAAGTGTCGTGTTCCATCCATTAGGCCAAGCTCACATCGAGTCAATAGCCGCTATTCAGCTTGAGCATTTGAAGAAACGAATGGAAGACAATGGCTATGAGCTTGAAGTTTCGGACAAAGCACTGAAGTTGATCTCTCAAGTCGGTTTTGATCCTGTCTATGGTGCGAGGCCTCTTAAAAGAGCAATTCAGCAGAGTGTTGAGAACCCATTAGCGAAAGCGATACTTGCAGGGAAAATCAATCCGGACAAGAAAGTGCAGCTATTAGTGAATAACGACCGAATTATTGCTCACCAATAATCAAGGTAAGAACGATAGGTACGATTAGTCGAAATTAAGACGTAATCGTACCTATTTTGAACGCTTTGTGTGAATAGTGTCCGAACGATCGCCTGCTGCGGTCTTTTTTCGTTTTTGGCCTTGTGCAAAGGGGGATTCTCTCTATAATGCGCCTCCGTTGCCAGGGATAACTAAGCGGTTTGAACTAAGCAACGAGACGACATTAAGCATTTAAGATGCTTTGAAAAATTAGCTGGAAAAAGTGTTTGACACTGGAACCCAATTCGCTAGAATGGCCGTCCACTTAGAGAGGCTCCTTACTAAAAGGAACGCTCAATAAGTAAAGCTCTTTAACAATTTAAACCTATCAATCTGTGTGGGCACTCGTTGATGAATATCAAAACGTTATTACTTAGGTAGTAACAGTTACTTCGGTAACAAAATGATTTCAATGAACTGAGTGACCTGAACTAGAAAAAGTTCGAATGCTTTTTGGTTTTGCTTTTTATTAAAAAGTGAAAACAACAAGCGGCACAGTCAATTCATTACCATTCTGTTGGAATGGTAATAGCTTTAGAATTACATGTTCATGTTTACATGAATATTAGTTTTGAAGTCAGTATTCGTTGAGTCACAAAATCTTAAATTGAAGAGTTTGATCATGGCTCAGATTGAACGCTGGCGGCAGGCCTAACACATGCAAGTCGAGCGGAAACGACACTAACAATCCTTCGGGTGCGTTAATGGGCGTCGAGCGGCG